>CAYYPN010000135.1:0-7863 GCA_964473545.1 uncultured Planctomycetaceae bacterium | reverse complement strand
AGGACGGCGGATCGCTGACCATCATGGCCACCTGCCTGATCGACACCGGCAGCCGCGGCGACCAGGTCGTCTTCGAAGAGTTCAAGGGCACCGGCAACATGGAGCTGATCCTCAGCCGCGACATCGCCAACCAGCGCGTGTTCCCCGCGATCGACCTCGCCGCCAGCGGCACCCGCAAGGAGCACCTGCTGCTCGACGAGTCGACGCTCAAAACGACCACCGCCCTGCGCCGGCGACTGATGAACATGAAGCCGCTCGAACAGGTCCAGCAACTGCTCAAGGCCCTGGATCATTACAAGACCAACGACGAACTGGTCGGCAAAAACGCCCCCGCCACCGCGTGATCCCGTTCAGCGCAGTCTCATGCCGTTGCCCTGTCGAACGTGAGCACGCGCACCGCGTCCGCCCCGGACTTTGCCCGGGGGCTGATCGATGCGGCCGCGCGTGATCGAGGGGAAGACGGTATCAGCACGCGCCGCCACAGCAGCAGGCGGCGGGCTTGTTCGCGTGTACGTCGACGCTGGTGATGTAGTCGCCGACCGACTCGCCTTCGCCCAGCAACGACTGGATGCGGGCGTACAGCGCATCGCCCGATGCCACGAGCGCCTCGACATACGCGGGCTTGGGCGTCAGTTGCACGTCGGCCAGGCCGGCCGCTTCGATCGTGCCGCGATAATCATCGAGCAACACCGCCCCGGCGATACAGCAACCCAGCGCCTCGGGGATGTCGTAGACCGCCTCGGGCAGCGGCCTCAGCAGCACCATGTCGCTGGCGGCGACGGTCCCGCCGGGCTTAAGCACGCGGGCGATCTCGCGCCAGACCCGGGCCTTGTCCGTCGACAGGTTGATCACGCAGTTGCTCATGACCACATCGACGGCGTCGTCGGCGAGCGGCAGGTGCTCGATCTCGCCGAGGCGGAACTCGACGTTGTCCAGGCCGGTCGTGCGGGTGTAATGCGCGACGTTGGCGCGGGCCTTGGTCAACATGCCGGGCGTCATGTCGACGCCGATCACGCGCCCCGTGGGACCGACCTTCGGGCCGGCGAGGAACACGTCGAACCCGCCGCCGGAACCGAGGTCGACGACGACCTGCCCCGGTTGCAGCGCGGCGATGGCGGCGGGATTCCCGCAGCTCAGCCCCATGTTCGCCCCCTCGGGCAACGCGCCGACCTGCTCGCGGTCGTAGCCGATCTGTTCCGCCAGGTCGTCGGGGTTGATGTTCAACTTCGCCGACCCGCAACAACCGCCCGAGTCGAGCCCGGACAGGGACCCGGCCTCGGCCACGCGCGTGTAATCGTCCAGCACACGCTGGCGCACGTCATCGCGATTCGACCCGCAACAACTCATGATCGTTCTCCTTGGGATTCGGTCGACCGCGCGCCCCCAGGCCGCGGCAGGCCCGCGCGTCATACGCCCATTACTTCGTCAAATAACAAAGTATAAGTCGGGGAATCAGGACGGACAAGAGGCGGCGATTCCGGCGGCGATTCATGAGGGTAAGGCTGCGAGCAGTTGTCGGACCACGCGATCGGGTCGCCTGGCGCCGCAGACGCAGGCGCTGACGGCGACGGCGCGTGCGCCGGCCCGGACCAGTTCGTCGATGTTGTCCGGCGACACGCCGCCGATGGCCAGGTGGGCCACCCCCGGAAAATCCCGGACGAAACGGCGCAGGTAATCCGGACCGCTGGGCCGCCGGGCCTTGGTGGTCGTGGGGTACATCGCGCCGACGCCGCAGTAGTCGACCTTCGCGCCCCCGGAAAAAACGCGTTTCGCCTCGCGCAGGTTGTGCGTCGACGCGCCGACGAGCAGCGATCGGCCGGCGATGCGCCGCGCCGCTTCCGGGGACAGGTCGTGTTGACCGAGATGCACGCCATGCGCGCCGGCGGCGAGCGCGACGTCGAGGCGGTCGTTGATGATGATCGCGGGCCCCGGAAGGTGGGGGGGTGATCCGGGTCTTCGCTCGGCTGCGCCGCGCTCAGACCTCGGCGTGGTTTGTTCAACACCAGCGGCACTGCCGGTGCGTGGGGAGTTGGTTCGCGTGAAGGACTTGGCCAGATCCACAAGCGTATGGGCGCGATCGTAAAGTTCAAGGGTCTCGATGTTTTTCTCGCGCAACTGGATGTATTGGGCGCCGGCGGCCAGCGATGCCTTCGCCACGTCGAGCCAGGTGTGATGTTCGCACAACGCCTCGGTCACGATCACGCCCACGCGCCATTGCCGGGGGTCGGGCAAACGCACGCGGCGGGTCAGTTGCGTTTGCAGTTCGTACCCCCGGTAGCGCATCTGCTCGACGGCCGCGCCGATTTTCGGGTCGATCGTTTTCGCGTATTCCTCGACGCAGCGCAGCGCTTCGCTCAAGCGATTGCCGGCCGCGGTGACGACATGGCCGACGTCATCGCGCTGATTTTCCGTGGCGCTGGTGATCGAGGTCCCCACGTCGCCGGGCGTATCGCGGTGCAGGGCGAGGTCGGGCAGCGGCTTGAGGGCGGCGGCCAGGTCGTGGCGCAACTGTTTGGCGCGTTCGGCCAGGGGCGCATCGTCGAGGATGAAACGGGCGGCGTCTTCCATGACCCGCATCGCTTCGCGGGCCCGGTTGGCGTTGGCGTCGATGAGGCGAAGCAGGTTCATGTCGGGCTGCGTGTGTCGCGGCGACCTTCGATCGGCCGCGAAGCGGGTTACGACGAGGACAGTTCGGGTTCGGGAGCGGGATCGTCTTCGATGGTGGGGGCGGGTTTGTGGTGGCCGTAGATGAAGTAGAGGTTGCGGGTGTAGATGATCCAGCCGGTGGACTGGCCGAGCACGCCGACGATGTCCCTGCGCCAGATGAAGTAGATGATGAGCATGCTCGCGCCGCCGAGGCTCATCCACCAGAAGGCGGTGGGGACGACCGACCGGCGGGAGCGTTCGCTGGCCAGCCACTGGATGAGCATGCGGCCGGAGAACAGGACCTGGCCCAGCAGCCCGACGCCGACCCAGATCGCCCCGAGCCAACTGGTGATATTGAGCACGATCATGGACCAGGGCCGCTTCGCCTGCTCGGTATGGACCCGGGCGGCGAAGGCGTCGGGGTCGAGCAACTCCTTGCGGCCGTCGTCGTGGATCAGCTCGAACGCCAGCGACCCGTCGGTTTGCTCGACGATGCCGATGCGTTCGTTGATCTGTTTAAGCTGGACCTTGACGAAGGCCGAGGCTTCGGCGGTGTTGTCGGTGGCCTCGTCGGGCGCCGCGGCGAGGGCGGCCAGGGCGGTGACCACCGAGGCGACGGCGGCAAGCGCAGCCAGTTTCATGGTGGGGGGTGTCCTCAGGGTTGAGCCGGGCTTCGGGCCGAGCGGTACAGCGTGCGTTGGCCGAAGCGGCCATCGGTGAAATCATACATTTTCGTGAACCCGGCCGCATCGAGCGTCGCGGCGTTCATCGGGTCGGTGCGGCACATGACGTACACCACCGGCCCGCTGCGGGTCAGCTCGGGCAACTGGCCCGGCTTGACCGGCGGCACCGACAGGGCCGACCGCGTGCCGTGGGTCCGCATGTAAAACAGAAACTCCTCGTTGGGCTCTTCTTCGCGCTCGATGCTGTTGAGCCAGAGCAGGGGCGCGGCGCCGACGTCGGCGCCGACGCGCTGGGCCTGGGCGCGGATGGGGTTGGTCATGTGATACGACTGGCTGTAGGTGTACTGCACGACGCTGAGCAGGAGGATCGCCCAGGCCACCGAGGCGACCAGGGCATGGCGCGGCTTCCACCTCCAGTGCCACCACGCGCCGAGCACGACCAGCGTCAGCATCACCAACGCGAACGCGCCGACCAGCATCGGATGCAGGCCCGGCAGTTCGGCGTCGGCCAGGACGGTGCGGCCGTTTTCGGCGAACAGCTCGTTGACGTAGGTGGCGACCGGTTGCTGCAAGAGCATGTACAGCGGCAGGCCGATCGAAACCACCCCGAGCATGAGCCAGTGCGGGACACGCAGGAGGTTGACGCCGGGATCGGGCAGGCCGTCGTTGGCCAGGCGGATGTGAAACGCCCAGAGCTGGGCGACGAGCAGCCCCACCGCGGGCAGGAGGGGGATGAGGTAGCGCTCCTGTTTGGCGGCCGGGATGCTCAGCGCGACCAGGGCCACGACCAGCCAGACCCACGCCAGCAACAACTGCCGGCGGCGGTCGCCTTCGCCCCGCGCCCACGGCTGAAACAACCCCCCCAACAGCCAGATCACCCACGGGAACACCAGCGGCACGATCAACAGGTAGTAAAAGTGATCGGCGAAGTGGCGGCCCCGGTTCTGCTGCGCCCCGGCGGGGCTGACCATGGGCCAGTCGCGGAACAATTGCCCGACGGGATCGGCGATGCCCAGTTCCTCGGCATGTTGCAGGATGTACAGGTACCACGGCGCCGCGGCCAGCAGCGCGACGATCAGCGCGAAGCACAACCCCAGCATGTTACTCAGGCGGCGGTACGGCCCGACGATGACCATCGCCAGCAGGGGCAGGAGGATGACGACCAGGGCGGGGTTCTTGGTCATGAACGCCGCGCCCATGGCCAGGCCGCAGACCAGCCAGCCGATCACGCGCCGATCGATCCCGCTGGTGAGTTTGATCGGGCGCATGGCCCACAACGCCGCGGCGATGGCCACGGCGACAAACCCCATCATGTGGGTGTCATAGCTGGCGTAGCGCGCATGTTTGACGAAGAGGAACGACGTGCCGACGACGAGCATGGCGATGCTGGCCACGCGGATGCCGCCGACGCTCATGCCCGCCCAGAACGTACACGCCGCGGTCAGCAAGGCGAAGCCCACCGCCACGAGCCGGGCGCGGAAGACCAGCGTCTGGGGCTGGGCGGTGTCGGGGTCGAGCGGGGCCCAGGCGAGCATGTTGATCCACACGCTCATCGGGGGCTTGGCGACGCGCGGTCGGCTGTTCCACCGCGGTACCAGCCACTCGTCACCACCGTCGCGGGCCTGGCGCAACCACGTCTCCTGGCTGGAAACCAGGTTGATCTTTTCCATGGTGTAGCCGATGTCGCCGCGATCGAGGCCGATGAGCAGCGGCGGGGTGATGACGATCAGCCCGAAGATGAGCATCGCCCACATGCGCAGGCGATCGATCGGCGGGGGGGGGACGATGGCCCGGCGCGGGGGGACCGGCCGATCCGGCGCAGGCACCGCACCGCCGCCGCCACCCTTTCCGGGGGCGGGTGCGTTGGGGCGCGGTTCGGTTTCCGCACGGGCCTGCTTGCTCAACTCGTCGGGCTCCTGTTAACGGCAACGCGAACGCCCCTCCTGCCGAAGCGCACCATCGTACCGCCGAGCGTCAGAAACCCGCAAACCGCTGGTTAACACAATGACAGCCCAGCAGCGGTCCGGGTCGGCGGGTTACCCGGCTCTTCGCTCGAAGACGCGCTCAGAACCGGCTTGAGCTGCGCCATACCCTAACGACCGCCCTGCCGCTCGCGGTCGCGCTCGGCGCGTTCGGCGTCCAACTGGTCGGTCTCCGCCAGCGGCGCCACCAGGCCCCGCGTCAGCACCGGCACCGGCGGCAGGTCCCGCTGGTATTGCACGTAGCCGGCCAGCAGCCCCCCCACGATCGCATACTGTCCGTCCGATTCGTCCACCAACGCCGGGTCGATCACCAGCACGCGGCGGCGCGGGTCGTCGTCGCCGGCGCGGCGGCGGGCGTAGGGGCTGTCGCTGCGGGCGGTGTCCGGGGCGTTACGCCGCTCGGGCGCGCCCATGCGAACGCCCATCACCGTGTCCGTCCGACCCGGCACGCGCACGTCGCGCACCAACTCACCGATCAACACGACCGGCTGGCCGATCCGCTTGGGGCCGTCGGTGAACAGCGCCTCGGCCTCGGGGTTGACCCGCCCGGCCAGGGGGTGGGTCAGACGCCCGGCGATGCGGCGGACGGTTTGGCTGGTCGTGCTCAACGTCTCGGCGCGCTCGGCGGCGTCGGCGGGGTCGGGGTTGAGCCGGGCCAGGGCATCGACCAGTTGCGCCAGCGAACGTTCGAGCACGCCCGCGGTCGCCAGGCCGTCCCCTTCGCACCGCGGACAGGGCGCGTCTTCGTATTCGAAAACCGGTCGGCGCATCCCCCCGCCCAGCGACTCGTAGCCGGCCAGCCTTTTCCGCTCCGTCGTGCCCCAGCCCTTGCACAGCGAGCAGATCGCCGCCTGGTCCAGCAGGTGCGTGGCCTTGCGGACCGATTGCTCGGTGCGGCCGGGCGTGATGCGCAGCTCGGGAAACTGCAACGGCAAGGGCGGCTGACCGGCGATCTGCTGTTCCAACTGACCCCACGCGGCGATGTGGCGCTGGGCGGAGGCTTTGAGTTCGTCCACGTGCACGGCCGCGAGGATCGGCGTGCTCCGCCGACGCTCCAGCCAGGTCCATGCGACAAACCCGGCGAACCGTCCCTCGCCGTCGAAGGCGAGCTTCGCGCCGTGGGCCGCGTCGTCCGCCGCTTCGACCTCGATCCACTTGGTCATCGGGCTCTGGCGAAGATATTCGAGCGTGCGCGCATCCAGGTCGTCGTAAACCGCCGTGCCGATGATCTGGGTGCGATGCAGCTTGTGCTTGGGGTCCTCGGTCGACACCAGCCAAAGCTTGTCGCCGCGCTTCGGCTCGTCGGTGAGTGTTTGGCGGGGCTTGGCGACGGCGCGGACCATCGGCACGTTGATATCCAATTGCACGATCGCGAGGTTGAGTTCGCCGCTGATGGCGACCGGTTGCACCGGCACCGCCTCCCGCACACCCGGCAGGCGCGCCTCGACCCGGGTCGCGCCCAGCAGCGGGTGGGCCGTCGCCACCGCCCGGCCCATCGGTTCGATCAACACCGCCGGCACGATCCCCGCCACGTCCTCGCCCGACCGGTAGACGTGCAGTTTCACCACCGCCCCCGCGGCCACGTCCTGCATGTCGCGGGCCGTCGGCGCATCCCAGCCCTGGCCGACGGCTGCCGCACCCGCCACCCCCAACACGATCGCCGCGATGCATAGGCGCATGGCAAACCTTTCCATCGAATCCGACACCATCATAAACCAGACGCACCACCGCCCGAAGTGATTTCACGCCCGGAACATCTTTCGTGGCTTCGTGGCTAAGTGGCTACGCCTGCCCGAACTCGCTCATGTCCGGGCACGAGCAGACCAGGTGGCGGTCGCCGTAGGGGTTGTCGATGCGGGAAACCGGCGGCCAGTACTTGTGGACGCGCAGCCACGGCACGGGATACGCCGCCTGTTCGCGCGAGTAACCGTGGGGCCAGTCGTCGCCGGTGACGTGATGCTGCGTGTGCGGGGCGTTGCGGAGCGGGTTGTCTTCGCCGTCGAGCTCGCCCCGGGTGATCGCATCGATCTCCTTGCGGATGCCGATCATCGCTTCGCAAAGCCGATCGAGTTCGGCGGGGCTTTCGCTTTCGGTCGGCTCGATCATGAAGGTGCCCGCGACGGGCCAGCTCATCGTCGGCGCGTGGAAGCCGTAGTCCATCAGCCGCTTGGCGATGTCGTCGATGCTGATGTGCGCTTCCTCGGCAAGCTTGCGACAGTCGAGGATGAACTCGTGGGCGACCGTGCCGTTGGCCCCGGTGTAAAGCACGTCGTAATGATCGCGCAGTCGCGCGGCCATGTAGTTGGCGTTGAGAATCGCCATCTCGCTCGCCCGCTTCAACCCCTCGGCACCCATCATCGCGATGTACATCCACGAGATCGGAAGAATGCTCGGACTCCCGTAGGCCGCCGCACTCACCGCTCCGACCGCCGCGTCCGCCTGGTCCAACGGATCGCCCGGCAGGTACGGCGCCAGATGCCCGGCCACCGCGATCGGGCCCATGCCCGGGCCGCCGCCGCCATGCGGGATGCAGAAGGTCTTGTGCAGGTTCA
>CAYYPN010000134.1:5051-7925 GCA_964473545.1 uncultured Planctomycetaceae bacterium | reverse complement strand
TTCGGAACCGAGGGTTGGGGGTTCGAGTCCTCCCGCGCGTATTCGTGAGCAGCCACGAAGCCACTGATCCACGAAGCCACGAAGTCACCGCCATGCGGCAGGCGCTGTTGCGGTGGTACCGCAGGCATCGACGCGATCTGCCGTGGCGGTCGGATACGCCCAACCCCTATCACGTCCTCGTCAGCGAGGCGATGCTGCAGCAGACGCAGGTTGCCACGGTCATCGACTACTTCCATCGTTTTGTCGATCGATTCCCGACGGCACAGGCGTTGGCCGAGGCGGATGAGCAGGAGGTGCTGCGGCAGTGGCAGGGGCTGGGTTATTACCGTCGCGCCCGGAATTTGTGGCGCGCCGCCAGGCGGATCGTGCAAGAGCATGGCGGGCGCGTGCCCGACAGCGTCGAAGCCCTGCAATCCCTTCCGGGGGTGGGGCGGTACACCGCGGGGGCGATCGCGTCGATTGCGTTCGGGCGGCGCGAGCCGATCCTTGACGGCAACGTGGCGCGTGTGTTGGCGCGGCTGTTCGCGATCGAGCGGCCGGTTGACGATGCGGGAGTTCGCCATGAATTGTGGGCCTTGGCCGAGGCGTTCGTGCATCGCGCCCGGCGACCGGGGGATGTCAACCAGTCGTTGATGGAACTGGGGGCGGTCGTGTGCGCCCCACGCCAACCGCGCTGCTCGACCTGTCCCGTGGCAAAGCACTGTCAGGCGTATGCCCAAACGCGTACGGACGAGTTGCCGCGCAAAGCCACGCGCGCCGCCCAACGCCAGGTCCGTCACGACGTGATCGCCATCACCTTCCGGGGGGGCCGGGGGCGGTGGCTGTTCGAGCAACGACCCGGCACCGGCCTGTGGTCGGGCATGTGGCAACTGCTCACGCTTGAGGACGCGGACGCCGATGCGCTGGCCGCCGCCGTGCGCGACAAGGTAGGTCTGGACATTGCCGAGCCGAACGCGATCGGTTCATTTACACACATCACGACCCATCGACGCATCCGGTTCGTCGTGCATGTCGCGCAAGCCACCGCCGGACGCCTCAAGCGCGGCGTGGGCGTGTGGCGTGACCTTGATGCGATTGACGACCTGCCGATGTCCAACGCGCAGCGCAAAGCGATCGACCTGGTCAAAGCGCATCAGCAAGGCGCTGCCTGGCCGTCGCCGCGTCGACCCCGCGGATAAGCCAGATCTTGCGGGGTTGGGTCTGGCCCGACACGAGTTCGACGTCTCGCGGCGCAACGCCCATCGTTTTGGCCAGGAGCGCAGCGATGGCTTTGTTGGCCTTGCCGCCTTCCGGGGGCGCGCTGATGCGGACCTTCAACGCATCACCGAGAAGCCCGGCGACCTGGTCGCGACAGGCCCCCGGCACCGCCTTGACGCGCAGATGCACACCCCCCTCAGCAGCATGGATCGGTGACGCCTCGGGCATGTCAGTTCTGCTCGATGCTCTTCTTGCGGCGGAGAATGTGGTGGTAATGCTGGGCGAAACGATGGGCCTCGTCGCGAATCGCCTGGCACAGTTTGAGCCCCAGGTTCTGACGGGCCAGGCGTACCGGCTCGTCGCGCCCGGGCATATACAGCAGCTCTTCCTTCTTGGCCAAAGCGACGACCATCGGCGGGCGGTGTTCGAATTCGGCCGCCGCTTCGAGCGCCGCGGAAAGCTGGCCCGCGCCGCCGTCGATGATGACCACGTCCGGGTACACGCCTTCGCCTGCGCCGGGTTCGCGATATGCGCGGCTGACGACCTCGCGGATCGCCGCGTAGTCGTCGTTGGCCGCGGTGCGAATCTTATAGCGGCGGTAGTGATTCTTCAGCGGCCGACCGTCCACGAAGCAGACCTTCGATCCGACCGTCTGGTCGCCCTGCAGGTGGGCGATGTCGATGCACTCGATCACGCGCGGCTCGTCATCCAATTGCAATGCGGCTTGCAGCGCCCGCAACCCCTTCTGGGGGTCCAGGTACAACGACTCGGTTTCCGGTTGCCAGCCGTCCGAGCGGGTGCCGCGTTCGTCGAGCTTTTCGATCGCAAGGATCTGGTCGCGCAAATGGGCGGCCGACTCGTAATCCTGTCGCCCGGCGGCTTCGGTCATTTCCTGACGCATCTGCCGCATCATGACCGATCGCTTGCTCTGCAGAAACCGCGTGAACCGGTCGATGTCCTCGCGGTAGGCTTCCGGGCTGATCTTGGCGGCGCACGGTGCGGTACACTGCTTGATCGACCACAGCAGGCAGGGCCTGAAGAACCGGCGTTTGTCGTCGTCCTCGCGGATGTCCACCTCGCAGGTGCGAAATTTGAACACCCGCTGCAGCAGTTTCATCGCTTCGCGCAGGGCGTAGACCGAGGTGAACGGCCCGAACGTCCGCCCCCCGCGAAACTGCTCGGCCGAGGGCTCGCGGGTGATGTAGATGCCCGGAAAGTCGTCGCGGGTCGTGATGACCAGGTACGGAAACGTCTTGTCATCGGTGAGGCGCGCGTTGAAGCGCGGGTGCAGGTCCTTGATGAGGCGATTCTCCGCCAGCAGGGCCTCCCATTCGCCTTCGCATTCGATGACGTCGAAGTCCTCGACCAGGTCGAGCATGGGCTGTTTCTTGGGCCCGAGGTCGGCCGCGGGTTGAAAGTAACTGCTCACCCGGTTGGGCAACACCGACGCCTTGCCGACGTACAACACGACGCCCTGCGCGTCTTTCATGAGGTACACGCCGGGTGTCTTGGGAAGCTGTCGCGCCTTTTCGGCCAGCCGTTGCAGTCGGGGGGAACGATCGGTCATTGCGATCGCATTATAGAGCGATCCGGACCTTCGAAGATCAGGTCGGGCTTGAGTTGTGTCGCGGCCAGAGGGTGTGGATCACGATCATCGCGATGCCGACGGTGAGGTAG
>CAYYPN010000134.1:0-4951 GCA_964473545.1 uncultured Planctomycetaceae bacterium | reverse complement strand
GTGTCGCGGCCAGAGGGTGTGGATCACGATCATCGCGATGCCGACGGTGAGGTAGACGTCGGCGAGGTTGAAGACCCAGGGATACAACTCGGGGTTGCCTTCGGGCCAGGTCCATCCGAAGGGCAGGTTCACGCCGGGGAACATGTGGAGCATATCGCGGACGGCGCCGTGGAAGATGCGGTCGTAGAGGTTGCCCAGCGCCCCGGCGAGGACCATCGCGAGCATGATCTGCGTGAAGCGCTGGCGTCGGTCGGTGGTGGCGAAGCTGTAGCCGATGATGCCGACGGCGGCGATGGTGATGGCGACGAACAGCCACGTCTTGCCCTGGCCCATGCCGAACACCGCCCCGAGGTTGAGTACAAGGCGAAGGGTCAGGCCATGCGGCACGATCGGTTTGCTGATCCGCGGCAGGTGGACGTGTTCGACCAGCGATCCGCCATGTTCGGCCTGCAACTGCCGGGCCTGTTCCAGCGTGGCGTGGATGTCGATCGGCTGATCGGGGAAGACGTTGAACGCCCACCACTTCGTCGCCAGGTCCCCGGCCAGCAGCACCGCGGCCACGACGCAGAACATGACCACCAGACGCCCGCTGCGCCAGGCGGCGTGCTCGGATCGACCTGGCGAGGCAGGCTCATTCATGACGGGCGTTGGGGGATTCAGGTGAACCCGTTGCCGCGCTCATACTGGCGGGCGGCTTCGATGCAGTACTTGGCCCAGGGCTTGATCTCGAGGCGGGCCTTGTTGATCGGCTCGCCCGTGGCGATGCAGATGCCGTAGGTCTTGTTCGCGATGCGCTCCAGGGCGTCGTCGATGTCGTTGAGCAGTTCACGCTCCGACTCCATCAGACCCAGGGCCAGTTCCTGGTCGTAGTTGTCGCTGCCGGCGTCGGCCATGTGCAGCGGCATCGTGGACAGGTTGGACGTGTCCTGTCCCCGCAGGGCGGACTCGGCCAGACCGTTCAGGTCGCCGACGAGCTCGATACGCTTTTCCAGGAGCAGATCACGGTAGTCGCGCAGCTCCTTGGAGGTCAGGTTGGTTTTGCGGCGCTTGGGGGGCTTGGCCTCGGCCTTGGCGGGGGCCTTCTTGGTGCCTTGGGCTTTGGTCGTTTTTTTGGTGGTCTTTTTCGTGGTCTTCTTGGTGGTTTTCTTCGTCACCTTCTTGGTGACCTTTTTGGCAGTCTTGGCCACCTTCTTCCTGGTCGTCTTTTTGGTGGTTTTCCGGGTGCGCGGGCTGGACGACTCGGTCGAGGTCGACCGCGACGCCTTGGACGAGGACGATTGAGTAGTCTTCTTTGCCACGCGGGCTTGCTCCATTACGGCGGGATTCCGAACTCGGGACGGTGCTGCCCAGCCAACCCCGGCGAATCAAAGGCGAGCTATGCTAGTCGCGGGTTTGCGGGTCGTCAACGCGGGATCGCAGGCTTCGAATCGCCCGACCATTGGCGCGATTCGACCTCATGCATACCATGCCGACACCGGACCACCCCCGGAAATCCCGGACCCCCGGACCCCCGGTATCTTCCCGGAACGGTCAAACGATCGGCCCCGGATGGCCGATAAGCCTTCCAGCCCCCTGGCAACGATGCCTCACCGACGGGAATGCGAACCTTGATGATTATGCGATCGGCATGTTGGGCGATGGTCTTGACGCTGTGCACGGTCTGTGCCTGGGGCCAGTCCGCCGACTCCGCGGACCCGGACGCGGTGGCCGACCGCATGCTCGCCGACGTCATGGAACAGCAGGCCCGCCGGTCCATGAACAGCCCGACCGAGCCGACCGACGCCATGATCGAGCGGGCCGGTATCCTCATGCGGCAGGCCGTCCAACTCGACTCGAACGACCCCGAACGCTGGCTGCTGCTGGCCGAGGCCCAGGATGCGGCCGACGATCGCGCCGGCCTGATCGATACCCTCAAGCACTACCTGCGGCTCGAACCGGAAGATGACGTGGCCAAGCTCAGGCTCGTCGATCTGCTCGCGAGCGGGCAGCAGACGGTCGAGAAGCGACTGGCGTATTACGAGCGGATCGTGAGCGGGCCGGCGTCGCGCCATTTCGGACCCGCCCTGCGCTCGCGGGTCGCGGTCCGCGCCGCGCGACTGCAATGGGAGCAGGGCCGACCCGATGAACATGCGCGGCTGCTGGCCCGGGCGTTGTCGCTGGACCCGACCAACAAGCACGCCGCCGCCGAGTCGCTGGCCCGCATCGCCGCCGATCCCGACGCCGACCCCGGTGACCATGCCGCGGCACTGTTCACCTTGTTCCATGCCGACCCGGTCGATCTGAATACGCACATCGCCATCGCCGACACGATGATGGCCTACGGCCTGTACGAGCGGGCGCTGGACTGGTACGAGTCGGCGGCCGCCCTGCGGAAAGCCGGTCGTCAGCGGGCCAGCCTCGGCCTCATCCACAGCCGCGCCATGGCGCTGTGGGGCCTGGGGCGCGTGGCCGACGGGTTGGCCGTGCTGGATCCGATCACGCAATTGCCCGACGAAGCGCCCAACGATGCGGCTGCGGCCGATGCGGCGGACACCGCGCCGGCCGACGACTGGCCGCCGCTGGACACGCTGATGCTCGACTCGGCCATGCGATGCTGGCCCGGGGCGGACGATCAGGCCGACGTTTCGTTCACCCGCCTGTCCGATCGGCTCCAACGCGATATCGAAGCCGACCCCAACCGCATCGATGCGCTGGTGACCTTGCTCTGGTCGCAGGTGATCTGCAACCGCGAGATGGATGCGGCCGACGCGCGCCTGACCCAACTCGCCGAACGGGCGGACCAACCGGTGGCCGTGGCGGACATCCTGCGGGGTTGGGTCGCGACGCGGCGGGGCGAGCATGACCGCGCCCGCGAACTGCTCGAACCCCACGCCGAGGCCGACCTTCGCGCCCGGCTCGGGCTGGCGTTGGCATTGGAGGGGCTGGGCCGGACCGACCAGGCCGCCGAGCAATATCGGCAAACCCACCACGCCGGGCCGGGCGATCTGTTCGGCCTGCTGGCGGCCGATCGCCTGCAGCGGTTGGGGGCGATGCTCGAGCCTTTGAAGGATGCGGCGCGCGTCGGTTCGCCGTTTGACCAGGTGCCCGACGACCTGCAGATGCTGGCGACCGATGCCCTGCGCGTCGTGCAGATCAAGGCCGAGGTTGCCGATCGCCGCATCGACTACGGCCGGCCGATCTTGGTGACGCTCGAACTGCGCAACGTCAGTGACTGGATGCTTTCGCTGGGTCCGGACGGGTCGATCCCGACGCGTGTGACCCTGTCGCCGGGCGTGCATGCGGTGGATGCCGAGGCGCCGGGCGCGCCGCCGCTGATCGTCGACATGTACCGTCGCCTGCGGATGGAGCCGCGCAGCGAACTGGTTGTCGAAACGCGGCTGGACTCCGGCCAACTCGGGGCGCTGTTGTATGCATTGGCCTGGCCTCGCCTGCACGTCAGTTGCCTGGGCGTGCTCGACCCGCAGCTTCGGGCCAGCGGGCGGTTCAGCGCCGGGGCATTGGGCTCGTCGTTCCGTCTGCCGACGGTCGTGCGGCGTCATACCAACACCGACGAACCGACCCTCGAACGCCTCATCGCCCAGTCCGCCGCGGCCGATCCGGCCCAGGCGATGCGCGCCCACGCGCTACTCATCAGCATCGCCGAGCACCTGCACGAGCAGGACGAACCCGATCAGCGGGCTCGTGCCAGGCGGATCGTCGATCACCTCAACAGCCGCTTCGCCGAGCTGCCTTCCCGGGCGCAGGCGTGGTCGTTGGCGTTTACACAGGGCAAACTGCCGCGCGACGTGGTGGACATGGTCGGCGAAGCCAACGTGCCTGCATCGATCGAACTGTTCTCGCCCATGCGCCAGGCCGCAGCCCAGGTCGACGATGAACGTGTGCAGTTGATGTTGCTGGCGACGGAAGCCGACCCCAACTCGCCGTACCTCAACGCCGCCCTGCGGGGCACGCGGAATTCGCAGACGGTCACGGCGTTTGCCAAAGCCTGCCGCACGGTGTTGACGGATCAGTCGCGTCATCGAGCCGCGGCCGCGGCCCAGCGCGATCGGATGGAAGCCCGGCGCGTGCCGAGCGACCTGCCGCCGTTGCCCGCGGAAGAGGACGCCGAAGACGCCGGCCCGCTCGGCCCGCCGGCGCCGCCGACGACCGACACGCCGCTCCCGGCCGATGACGCGGAGCCGTTTTCCGATGATGCCGACGATATCGGCGGCCTGCGTCTGGTCGAGTAGGGGGCGGCCGAGGTTCACGACAGATCGGCTTGTCCGTCACATACCGCAAAAGTTACCTCTTTAGCCCCATTTCCCACCTTGACACGTGCGCGGGTCCAACGATAAAGTGAACTGGTCAATCAGGGACCTCGAAGTGCATCGCCTGTCATTATTTCGTCTTGTTTATATCCGCAGCCGTTGGCTGCAACGCTTGTTCGAGCACTTCTTCGAGACCCTGGGGTTGACCATGGTGGGCCGTTGTACGGCAAGCCACCGCTGTTCCGGCGGGTGAGCGTTTGTGACTTGGTTGAATCGCTAGAGGCCACTCAACCGACCAACAACACTCAAGCGGAGTTCGCCAGGCCGCACCCAAGGTCCGGTCACGCCATCCTGGCCCTGACCGGTCAGTCCACCTGCACGATCGATGGTCGATCGGGCGCTGACACGGACCTTGATCAGTGGCGGTATCACTAGGTCTCCGTTCACCCCGCGATGGGGGTTCGGAATGAGCACCCCGGAATGTTTTGTACCCTTTTATCCCCCCAAGGAGTCTCGAAATGAAAAGGTTTAGAGGTTTCACCCTGGTGGAACTGCTCGTGGTGGTCGCGATTATCGCGCTGCTGCTGGGCATTCTGCTGCCGGCGCTGAATCGCGCCCGTACCCTGGCCAACCGGGCCAAAAACTCGACCAACGTCCGCGGCATCGTCCAGTCGATGCAGGTCTACGCCGGTCTGAACAGCGAC
>CAYYPN010000133.1:0-7932 GCA_964473545.1 uncultured Planctomycetaceae bacterium | reverse complement strand
ACACGTACGAAGGTCGCGCCGACAAGTTTGAAGCCGAACGTTTTTACGCCAATCAGATGCCGATGAAGGGCTGGACGATGCGCGGCCGGCAGATGGTGCGCGGCACGTTCCTCATGCGATTCGAAAAAGGTTCGGAGTTCTGCGAGGTGCGCATCACCGGCAGCAAGGGCTTCACCGGCGAACACACCACCGTCAACGTCAACGTGCAAACCCTCGGCCGGGGCGACAACCCGGAATATAAGCAACGGGAACAGTGACACATTAATCAACGAATCCCCATCAAGGCCCGAAGACGGGCCATGGTGGGGCTTGGTGAGCAAACCCCATGGACAGCGAACAGCGACACGAGCTTAAAGAAAACGACCTGATGGCGTTCTTCCGGAACTTCAAGGACTGGTGGAACAGGCATGGCACGCGCACGCTGGGCATGATCCTCATCGCCATCGCGCTGGTGCTGGGTTACCAGTGGTACTCCGGCCGCGACGCCCGGGCCCGGGAACAGGCCTGGACCGCGCTGGCCTCGGCCCGCACCGCCGAGGAGCGCCAGCAGGTCGCCCAAACCTACGCCGGCGAACGTCCGGGCCTGGCGGGCATGGCCCTGCTCGCCGCTGCCGACGAGCTCTACGCCCAAGCCCTGTTCGGATCGACCAATCCGAACGACATGGTCCTCGACGCGAACATGGGCGAACAGGCCAAGCGCAACCAGCTCGAACGCGCCGCCACGCTGTACCAGCAGGTCATCGATAGCGCCTCGCCGACCCAGCCGTCGATCCTGAAACTCAACGCCCGCCTTGGGCTGGGGTCGGTGCACGAAACGCTGGGCAACTGGGACCAGGCCCGCGAGCAGTACGACGCGGCCTGGAAGCAGGCCGGCGCGTACCAGACCGTCAGCCGCATCGCCCAGGCCCGCCTCAACGACCTCGATCAGCGGATGCAGCCGATCACGTTCCCAGCCGATCCGAACGTGGCCGCGCCCAACGCCGCCGTACCCGACGAGATGCCGCTGCTGGACGATGCGGCCGAGCCCGGGTTGATGCCCGCGCCCCAGATCACACCATGACCGAGCCCGCCCCCCCATCGGATGACCGTTCGGATCTTCCGGGGGCGGACGAGTTCGATGCCATCGAGGAGTCCGACGGCGCGCAGCATCGGCGTTTCACGCTCCAGCGCGACATCAAGCGCCGGCTCGACCGTTACCTGACCAGTCGCCTGCCGGGCCTGAGCCGCTCACGCCTCCAGAAGCTCATCAACGAAGGCGCGGTCACCGTCAACGGCCTGACGCCCAAAAGCTCGACCATCGTCAAGCAGAACGACGTCGTCGACGTTATCGTCCCCCCACCGGCGATCAAGCAGATCCCCGCCGAACACATCCCGCTGAACATCCTCTACGAAGACGATCACCTGATCGTGATCAACAAGCAGGCGGGCCTGGTCGTGCACCCGGCCCGGAGCAACCTCACCGGCACGCTGGTCAACGGTCTGGCGTGGTACTTCCAGGACATCCGCGCCAACGGACTGGAAGCGCTCAGCAGCGTCGGCGTCGACGAGTTCCGACCCGGCATCGTGCACCGACTGGATAAGGACACCACCGGTGCGATCGTCGTGGCCAAGACCGACGAAGCCCACTGGCGACTCGGCAAGCAGTTCGAACAACGCCAGGTTCAAAAGTATTACCTGGCGCTGGTGCACGGCGAACTGGCCGGGCCCGGCGATGTGATCGACCAGCCGATCGGCAAACACCCCGGCGTGGCCGAGGCTTACGCGGTGCGCAACGACGGCGGCGGGTATGCGCGCGATGCGGTCACGATCTATCGCGTCCGCCAATCCTTCCGGGGGTACACGCTGGTGGAGCTGGAACTGAAGACCGGGCGCACGCACCAGATCCGCGTGCACCTGAGCTGGCTGGGATATCCGATCGTCACCGACATCATCTACGGCGGCGAACCGATCGGCCCGGCGGACGTGACCGATCCCCCCGCCGCGGCCGGCTCGCAACCAATGCTCACCTTCGCGCGGAACAAGCCCGAGGGCGTGAAGATCTGGGACCGCATGGCGGCGCGGGAGGACCTGCTGATCCGCCGCCCGGCGCTGCACGCGGCATTGCTCGAGTTCCGCCATCCGATGACCGGGCAATGGATGAGTTTCACCGCGCCGCTGTACGCGGATATGGCTCAACTCATTAAAGGTTTAGGCGATATGTCGCTTTCCGGCGCGCCAACAACCGCGGAAGGCGCCCGAGTTAACTTGGATAAGGTCCTCGTGACCTGATGGCCGACAACCCCGCCGAAATCGGTGAACTTTTCCGTTTTGTCCGCCCGAATGTCGTTGACTGGTCAGGGGTCTGTGGTAAGTTATTGGAGTTGTCAGTTCGCTCCCAGGCGACCCGGGGCTGGGAGGATCGAATCGGACACATTTTCTGGCCCACACCGGATGTGGGCATTCAGGCAATCAGCACGCTTCCAGGGAGCAACGCCAGGTATGGCGGGATCGACGATGTGCATTTACGGCGCAGCGTCGATTGACGGGCTTGGATGCCGAAACGTCAACGGGGCGAGAGGAGCCTCGGATGACCGGCCGCACCGTGTGTGTGGCCTGTGGCAGGACTGCTGGAGGAGGCAGCCCTGCCGCGGGAGGAGGTCGGCACGGAACTGAAGTCCGCAGTTCTGTGGGAAGAGGAGGACGAACGGACCGGAGGAGGCGCAGCAAGGGGCGGTCAATGACGATTGACCGTCCCTTGTGCATTCTGGCCACGCGCTGTCGCTGTCCCGTCACGCCGGTTGACATCCGGGGCATCTGCGAGCATCCTCAACACTTCGCTCGCCTGCAGCTTTTGCAAATGCGGTGAGCCTGACCACGCGTTCGCCGCGTCTGATGCACACACGCCCGACCTGATTGCCTCCCATGCCCGTACCTGTCAGCGGTCAATCCCGATACCTCCAGCCGGAGGCGTTGCAGAAGCTCAGCTCGCTGGAGTTGATCGCGCGCGAGGTCGTCGAAGGCGTCCGCGTCGGCATGCACCGAAGCCCCCTGCACGGCTTCAGCACCGAGTTCGCCCAGCACCGCCAGTACGTGCCCGGCGATGAGCTCAAACACGTCGACTGGCGCGTGTACGGCCGCACCGGCCGGTACTACGTCAAGCTCTACGAGGCCGAGACCAACTTCGCGGCCAACCTCCTCCTCGACGCCAGCAGCTCGATGCACTACGGCTCGGGCTCGGTCAGCAAACTCGAATATGTCAAGTACATGGCCGCCTCCCTGGCGTACCTGATCGTCCGCCAGCAGGACTCGGCCGGGCTGGGCGTGTTCGACGACCAGCTTCGCGAATACGTCGAACCCCGCGGGTCCCAGTCGGTGATCCGCAACATCGCCGCCAAGCTCGAAGACGTCGAGCCCCAGCCCCGCACCAACGTCGCGGCGATCCTGCACGAATTCGCCAACCGCATCAAACGCCGCGGCTTCGTCATGCTCTTCAGCGACCTGTTCGATAACACCGACCAGTTCCTCGACGGGCTCAATCACCTGCGATTCGCCGGGCATAACATTACCGTGTTCCACGTGCTCGACCCCTACGAGCTGACCATGCCCTTCGACGGGACGTGGCGGTTCCAGGGACTCGAAGGTGAAGACGAGATCATCACCCAGCCGCGCCGCATTCGTGCCGCCTACCTGCAGGAGCTCGATCGCTTCCTCACCCAGGTGCGCACCGCCTGCGAACGCGCCCACGTGGACTACTGCCTGGTCGATACGTCCCGGCCGGTCGCCGAAACGCTCAGCGGCTACCTGATCGGCCGCGTCCGCAGCACCCACGGAACGGGAGGACGTTGACGCTGAATCGCATGGATGCGGCCAATCCGATCCGTCGTTCCGCCTTGATGCTCATCGCGTTGCTGGCGATGGGGGTGACCTGCACCGCCCGGGCGGACGTGATGTGGACGCTCGACGGCCCGCAACACGGCAAGCTGACCTTCGACGCCGGCAAGGTCGCCATCGACGGTAAGGCCGCGTCATGGAATCAACTCGTGCTGGCGGTGAGGCAGTTCGATCAACTCACGCTGGCCGAGCCGCACCTGCTGCGCCTGACCCACGGCGAGCAGTGGGCGGTGACCATCGACCAGCTTGAAGACGGCAACCTGACCGTGCGCAGCGGCCTGCTGGGCCAACGCCAACTCGACGTCGACCACGTGGCGGCGATGGACCTGTCCGGCAATGTCGGACCGGTCAGCTACGGCCGCACCAACGTGCTCTACCGCGGCAAAGGTGAGCCGGTCCCCGGCAAACTGCGCTGGATCGAGTCCAACGCCCTGGCCATCGAGTCGCCGCTGGGGTTGATCAGCATCCCCATGCACACCGCCACCCGCTATGTCTTCCGCGCCCCCAGCGAGCGGCGGACCAACCCCGACGCCGCCGATGCAATCGGCCTGCTCGATGGCACGATCCTTCACGGCAAAGCCGAGGCGACCAAAGACGGGCTGACCATCAACCATGCGCAACTCGGCGAAGTGACCGTGCCCTTTCACGCGGTATGGTTCGTCCGTCGAACCGACGAACGCGTGACCTGGCTGATCGGCCCGGCGATAACCCGTAATGACTCGCAACCCCTGGGCCAGGCCCCGCCGGTCGACACGCTCGAGTATCGGCCCGACCGCTACCAGCCCGGGGCGAGCGTGCCCGGTCGCCGCGCCCTGCGCGTGCAGCCGCACACCGAACTCAAGTACGTCCTCGACGCCGACCGCAAGGTCAGCTTGCGCGGCGTGGTGAGGCCGGCCGACGATGCGCGCGGCCAGGTGGTCGTCCGCTTTGTCCGCGACGGCAAAACGGCGCACCGCCTGACGATGGAACCGAACGCCCAGCCGCAATCGCTGGACATCGACCTGGACAAAGGCCGGACGCTCAGCATCATCGTGGACTTCGGCAAACAGTTGGGTTGGCCCGCGGCGGTCGACCTGGTCGACCTGCACCTGATCGAGGCAAAGTAACCAACAGCATATGGGCTTTCTGAACTCCATCTGGCTCTGGGGACCGTTGGCCGCGGCAGCGGTGTCGGTGCCGATCGTCATCCACCTGTTCAACCGCTTCCAGCGGCGCAAGGTGCAATGGGGCGCGATGGAGCTGCTCAAGCGATCGATCGTCGTCCGCGCCAAGCAGGTGCGGATCGAAGACCTGATCGTGCTGATCCTGCGCTGCCTGGCGCTGCTGTTGCTCGCACTGGCCTTGGCCCGGCCGAGCCTGCAGGGCGGCGTGGGCAAATGGCTCGGCGGCCAGCAGCGCGTCGCCTCGATCATCGCCATCGACGGGTCGTTCAGCATGACCCACGGCCAGTTCACCAGCCGCTTCGACGGCGCGATCGACCAGACACGCCAGATCCTCAGCACCCTCAGCTCCACCGACCAGGCCTCGCTGATGATCCTCGGCGACCAGCCCCACAACGTCCTCCGCAACGTCGGCTACGACGCGGCGCAGTTCCGCCAGGCACTCGACGAGCAGGCCGTCCCCCGGCCCGAGCGGCTCAACCTCGAGGCCGCGCTCGACGCGATCGACGAGCAGCTCGCCGAGATGACCGCCCCCGTCAAGGAGTGCTACCTCATCACCGACACCCAGGCCGGTGACTTCAATCAGCTTTCCGACAAGGCCCGGCGCACGCTCGAATCCATCGAGTCCAAGGCGACGCTTTTCATTCTGCGGGCGCCCACCCCCGACGAGCGCAACGCCGCGGTCACCGACCTGCGGTTCGTCTCCGGCACGCTGCGGCCAGGTGGGTCGGCGCGCTTCGCCGCCGAGATCGCCAACTTCAGCCGCCAGCCCGAACATGACCTGGTCGCCACCTTCATGGTCGACGGCCAGGCCGTCGATCGTCGCCGCCTCGACGAGATGGACCCGCTCTCTCGCCGCAACGTCACCTTTGTGACCCGCTTCACCGACCCCGGCCAACGCCGGATCAGCGTCGAGCTGACCCCCGACGCGCTCACGCTCGACAACCGCCGCTACCTGACCGCCAACGTGCCCGAGTCGGTGCGTGTGCTCGCCGTCGACGGCCACCGCGCCAGCGTCGGCGGGCGCGGCGAGGCGTTCTACCTGCTCAACGCCCTCCGCCTTAAAGCTCGCGGCGCCAACGAGCCCCTGCAGATCGCCCGCATCGATGCGATCGACCTGCCCGGCGAACCGCTCAGCGACTACAACGTCATCGCCCTGGCCAACGTGCCCGAGTTGACCGGCGAACAGGCCGATCGCCTCAAAGCTTTCGTCCGCGGCGGCGGGTCGCTGATCGTCTTTCTCGGCGACCAGGTCGACCCCACCGCCTACAACCGCGCCCTGCACGACGGCAACGACCCCCTGCTGCCGGGCGAGCTCATGGGCGTCGTCGAACAACCCGAAAACGCCGAGCAGGTCGGCTGGGCCATGACCGCCACCGACGCCGACCATCCTCTCGCCCGCGTGTGGCGGATGGTGCCCGAACAACTGGCCGACGTGGCGCGGGTGCGGGCCCTTTACGAAATCAAGCCCGACGAAGACGCGCAGGTCATCCTCAACATCAGCCAATCCAACCTGCCGCTCATGCTCGACAAACGACTCGGCCGCGGGTCGGTGTTGCTCGTGAGCACCAGCGCCGATCGGCTGTGGACCAACCTGCCCATTCACCCGGTGTACCCGATGCTGCTGCACCAGGCGGTGACCGAACTCGCCGAGACCCGCAGCATGGCCGGCCCCTACACCGTCGGCCGCGCCATGGTCCTGCCCATCCCCGGCGACACCACCAGCCAGAACGTCACCATCCTCCGCCCCGACGACACCGAACAGATCGTTCGCGTGACCAGTGACCCGGCGCTGGGCCAGGTCGCCTCCGTCGACGCCCTAATCCCCGGCATCCATCGCCTGGTTGCCGATTCGGGCAACGGTCTCGACGCCAACGCCCCGGCCCAACTCTTCGCCGTCAACGTCCCGGCCGACGAATCCAACGTCCAGGTCGCCGACGCGACCGCCCTTGAACAGCAGCTTGGCCCCGTGGGGGCGCGCCTGCTCGACGGCGAAGTCTCCATCGCCGAAGCGGTCCGCACGTCGCGCGTCGGCCGCGAGCTTTGGCGCATCCTCCTCGTGGCCGCGCTGCTGGTGATCATCGCCCAGGCTGTGCTCGCCAGGTGGTTCGCCAAACGCATGGACAAGGGTGAGGTCGACGTGCGTGAACGCCATCGCCAGGTTTCCCTGGCCGCCGCCCGAGGTGCCGCATGACCGAATGGATCGGCAACCTGCTGGGCATCGAACAGACCCAGGGTCTGGAGCAGATGTCACTGGCCGCGCGGTACGGCTTGCACTGGATCGGGCCGATCCTGCTCGTCGCCGCGATCGCGGCGTGGCTGTACTACCGCCGCAACGACATCCTGCCCCGCCGCACGCGGCTGATCATGACCACCGCCCTGGCGCTGGGCCTGGCGATGCTGATGAGCCTGTTCCTCGAGCCGGTGCTGGCCGTCGACGTGATCAAGCCGATCCGCCGCACGCTGATCGTCATGCTCGACACGTCGCAAAGCATGACCATCGCCGACCAGCGCGACGAGCCGAACGAACTGGCCGACGCGGGCAAGACGCTGGGCGTGTTCGAGCTGGGCGCCGACGTTTCTGAGAGTATCGCCGCGGCGCGCAGCGCCGAGTTGGCGCAGGTGCCGCGCATCGACCTGGCTCGCGGCGCGCTCCGTCACGAAGACATCCGCCTGGTCGAGCGGCTCAGCGAGACGATGGACGTGCGCTTCTTCGCCTTCGACCAGCGCCTCCGCCCCACCGCCGGCAAAGGCGCGACCGGCGACTGGCTCGACGAACAGGAACCCGACGGCCCGACCTCGCGGCTGGGCAGCGCGATGGACGAGGCCGCCGCTCGCTTCACCGGCCGCCCCATCGCCGGGCTGCTGGTCATGAGCGACTTCGCCTGGAACGCCGGCGAAG
>CAYYPN010000132.1:0-7950 GCA_964473545.1 uncultured Planctomycetaceae bacterium | reverse complement strand
CCGGATCTGCCGGTTGCGCTGCTGGCGCGGTGGCTGGGCCTGCGCAAGTGAAGCCCGCACGGGCTTCTAACCGATAGACACCGATGCGATGGCATGGGATGTGATCCAATCGATCTGGCCGGTGTTCGCCGCGATGGGTGCGTTGGCGGTGTTGGCGTTCCTGCGCCTGTTGGCGGTGGACCATTGCAACCTGATCCATGAATACGAAGCCAGGCGCATCGCCGCCAAGATACGCTGCGAACACGAAGCTCGCCGCCTCGATCGCATCCGCCAGAGGCCGCCGCCGCGCTACTGACGCATCACCAGCACAGCCGAAGCATCGGCGACACCCGGCAACTTCATGCCGGGCTATTCATCCGGCGCATTGCGTCAGTTCAAGCTGAGGACGCGCATTGATCGCCTCGCATGAAGATGCGGGGTTTGTTTTCACTGCCGCTTCATCTTGCCCAAGGCTTCGAGCAGGGCGGCGTGCGTGCGGCAGCCGGCTTCGAAACTTTCCAACTCGAACTTCTCATTGGGCGAGTGGATGGCGTCGTCATGGCGGCCGAGGCCGACGAGCAGCGTGTCCAGGCCGAGCAGTTGCTTGAACGAGCCGACGACGGGGATCGTCGCGCCTTCGCGCACCAGCACGGGCTTGACGCCGAACCCGACCTCCATCGCGCGAGCGGCGGCGGCGAGGTAGGGCGCCTCGCGGTTGATCACCACCGGCGCAGCCCGGCCGAACTCCTTGACCTCCCATCGGCAACCCGGCGGCGTCCGTGCGTCCAGCCACCCCCGGAACCGATCAGCAATGCGAGCCGGGTTCTGCTCCGGCGCCAGGCGGAAGCTGACCTTGGCATTGGCGAATGCGGGGATGACGGTTTTCGCCCCGGCCCCGGTGTACCCGCCGCACAGCCCGTTGATGTCACAACTCGGCCTTGCCCAGCGTCGTTCGAGCGTCGGGTAGCCGGCCTCGCCGTGCACCGCATCCATCCCGATCGAACCGGCCCAGTCGGCGTCCTTGAAGTCGAGCTTCGACCACTCGGCTCGCTCGTCGTCGCTCGCGCCGGTCACGTCGTCGTAAAACCCGTCGAGGGTGATGTGGTGATCGTCGTCGAACAGCCTGCCGAGCACCTTGGCCAGTTCGTTCAGGGGGTTGGCGACGCTGCCGCCGTAGACCCCCGAATGCAGGTCGCGGTTGGGCCCGTGCAGTTTCAGGTCGAAGTACAGCAACCCCCGCAGGCCGTAGGTGATCGCCGGGGTTTTGTCGTCCCACATGCTGGTGTCACTGACCACCGCCACGTCGGCGTCAAGCCGATCGCGATGGGCTTCGATGAACGGTTCGAGTTCGGCCGATCCGCATTCTTCGTCGCCTTCGATGAGGACGGTGAGTTTGACCGGCAGCTTGCCGTGCACCTCGTGCCAGGCGCGCACCGCCTCGATGAAACAGGCGACCTGGCCCTTGTCGTCCGACGCCCCCCGGGCGTAGACCGCGCCGTCGCGCACCTGCGGATCAAACGGTGGGGTCGTCCATAACTCCAGCGGATCCGGCGGCTGCACATCGTAGTGGCCATAAAACAGTACATGCGGCACATCGTCCGCCGGCATGTCGTCTGGCGTCGTCGCCAGCACGCACGGGTGACTGTCCGTCGGCAACACCTCGGCCTCAAGCCCACCGGCCCGCAGGAGGTCGGCCGTATGTTCCGCCGCCGCCTTGATCGACGGCTCGTACGACGGATCGGTGCTGACCGAATCGATGCGGAGGTACTCGAACAGCCGATCGAGCCGCGCCTGGCGACTGCACTCCAACACTTTGAACACCTGCTCCAGCATGCGGGCCATGGTAACAGATTGGACTGGTTTCCAGTGTCCGCAGATCAGTTGGTCAGTCCTGCATTTTCGGACCGAGATACACGCGGCTGTAATCCCATTCGTAGAACACGTTGTCCAGTTCCGAGGCGGCGAGCCAGTGGTTGACGCTTTTGACCTCGCGGTGGCCCCATGAGCCATCGAAGATGAAGCTCATGTTCAGCGGTTCGCCGCCCTCCGCGGTCCCAAGCGTCCACGGGGTGCGGCCGCGTTGCACGGGTTTGCCGTCAAGGTAGGCCGTGAACGTGTCGTCGGCGCCGGGTGATTCCGCAAGGCGTTTTCCAGGGCCGAGCTCAGGCCCAGGGGGTCGATGTGGCGTACGGTGGCGACCTGGCCGCCGGCGGGAGTGCGGCGGCTGGCGAACAGCGTGGGCGGGTCACCGGGTTCGGTCAGACGATGTGGGGGTTGCCCTTGCCGGTTTTGAACGCTCGGATCGCCGCGGCCCGGGACCTCTCGGCGTTGCGCCTCAGTTCGGGGCTGACGGTCTGCCGCAAGTTGCGTGGCAATGGCGCGGTCGACTTGGTCGCCTTGGCGTTGCGGGTCTTGCTGGAGTCGGGCCTGGGCATCTTCGATGATCCTCTGCTGCTGCGCGTCATTATACGCCAGGTCGCCACCTTCCGCGACCCGCTCGATCGGGAAGGTCTCGGCCTGGTCGCCGACATTCATCACGCCGGCCACGTCGACGCCCGGATCGTCGGCGTACCGCTCAGCCAGACGTGCGGCTACACGCTGGGCCTCGCGGTGGGATTCGGGCAATGACTGGATCGGCATTGTGCGGCCGGTCCTGAAGGCGCGCTCGATCACGCCATCGACCGCTTGCTCGAAAGGCCGGTACGTGTGGTCCACCTCAACCTGCCAGCCATTGCGGCGGGCCCGATTGATCACACTCGTGGCGTCCTTACGCCAGGCGAGGATGGTGTCCCACACCAAGTCATGCTCTGACAGGCGTTGGGGTGTAAGCGAATAGCTCTTGCCCGATCCCGGCCCGCCGCTGGTGATCAGCAGCGACGGCGAGGTGCGCCCGCCGCCGGGCTGGGGCGGGTTATCCAACTCGCGCCGCAGGCGTTCGCGGATGTAGCTGGCCGCGGCAGGGCCCACGGCGTCCCCGTACTCAGCGCGACCGGCGCGGCTTTGTCGATACTTGGGGCTGAGCAGCTTGGCGTGATCGGCGCCGAGAATCTTGCCGCCGGCGGTTTCTTCCAGGGCGATGTACGCCGCATCAGCGCGGGCCGGGTCGGCGGTCAGTTGCTCGAACGCATCCCGTACGCGGCGCTGCTCGGAAGTGAGCCGCCGGCTGGCGAACAGCGCCCCCTGCCCCTCCACGTCCTCGGGCTGATCGGCCTGGCGTCGGGCTTCGGCGTTGTCCAATTCACTGCCACCCTGCTGGGTCAGATCCAACCCGGTGCGTTCGTCGCGGTACAGTTCGCCCTGTTGCCGGCCGATCGGGCTTACGTCGCCCTGACCGAATATCCCCTGCTGGCCGGTCACATCGCGATCCCTGGGCCGGCTGGCGAACGGCGCCACGCCATCGGACGGGACCGTGACGCCGGGTCGGTCGACCTCGGGCCCGGTGGCCTGCCAACTGCCCGGGTCCATCGGGATCAGCGCCAGTTCGTCGGCCGGCAACTCGATGCCCTCAACGATGACAACCGCATCGCCGGCCTCATCGATGACGTGCGCGGCCGCCTCGCCATTGATGGTGAAGCGACCCTCGGATCGCAGTTCATCCGGGGGCACGGCTTCCAGTCGCTGGCCGGTCACCCCGCCCTGTTGGCCGATCAGGGCGTAGAGCACGTCGGACGACTCCATCAGTCCGTTACCGACGATCTGATCCAGCGCGTGGGCCTGTTGCTCGGCCCGGGTCATCATCAGCCAGTCGGCGGCCGCATCGACGGTACGAGCGCCGACCAGGTCAACCGCCGCGGCATGCTGGTCTTCGTTCACGCGGAGCCCGGCCTGGGCGGCGCGGGCTTTCTGCAGGGGCGACAGGTCGCGATGGGTGTCGGGATGCATGGGGACGGCGGCGTCTTCGATTTCGCTGCCGATCGGGTCGCCGGCCTGGGCGCCCATGATTGCCTGCTCGTACATCGTGACGGGGCTGAATCGCCCGGCCCATTCATCGGCGATGCGGTTCAGTTGCTGCTGGATGTCCGCCCGGGTGAACGGTTGGGGCGGCCCTGACTGCGAGGACAGACCCAGCCGGTCGCGGATCGAGCCGAGCAACTGATTGCGCCGGCGTAAGGGGTTGCCGCCTTCGGGTGGCTTGGGGATCTGCAGGCGATCGGCCAGGCCATCCAGTTCGGTGCCGGACAGATACGGCAGGTCGACCTGGGTCAGCGTCTCGGGTCGACGTGCGCGCTGCTGGGCTTGCTGAGCAAGGATACGCCGGGTGACCGTCTTTGGGTCGCCGCTTTGACTGACGCCAACTTGACGGGCCGCGTCGTCGAGTTCCGTGCGACTCAGGTTGTCGAGCTGTCCCCGGCTGTAGGTTGCTGCCGCATTCGCCTGGCGATCCGGACCCGGTCCACCTTCTCCTCGATCGCCTCCAGTTGCCGTGGCGTCGGCGGTTTGCCCAACTTCTCCGTCAGGTAATCCAGGTACGCCTGGCGGCGCAGCTTCTTGAGTTGTTTCGCCGGCGTCACCTGCCGGTTGAGCAGGGGGCTGTACCCCGGTCGGTGGTGTTGCGGTTGATCCGGCATCGCTGGCCACTCCTTGCTCTTGAATTGTACCACCGCCGGCGTCGTCGTCACCATGATCGCGCCGTCCACGTCGTCGAGGCCGATGACGCTCAACTCGTCGGGCACCTTGCTGCCCACGCGCTCGGCCGCCCGCAGCACGCCCATCGCCGCGCAATCGTTGTTGCAGACGAACGCCGTGGGGCGATCGCTGTGTTTGAGGATCCGGCTCACCCCGTCGGCCGTGTCTTCGATGTGTTCCGAGCCCTGGTAAGTCCAGGCTGGATTCAATGGCAACCCCGCCCCGGCCATCTTCCATTCAAACGTGCGCCGCCGCTCGGCGAAGCTCGTGTTGCACGCGCCGACGAACGTGTCCATGTCGTCGCTGTATTCGCCCAGCAGGATCACCCCACGCCGGTTGGGCATCGCCACATCCGACAGCAGTTGCGTATCCGCCAGGTCATCCGACACATGCAGGATCGCCTTCTGACCCACCACGTTCAGCTCGTCCATGATCCCGCTGATGATGTGCATGTGGAAATCGCGGGTGAGGCGGTAAGATTTGGACAACAGGTTCGGGCCGGTGACTTTTTCGGCGGGCTCGACCTTCAGCCCTTCGCGTTCGTCGGGATGCAGGCGCTCGCTACTCGACCAGCGGTGGAGAATCACCTCGACCAGGCCGTTGCCGGCTAACCGACCCCCGACCCCCGGCCTCCCGGTAACCGGGAACCGGGAACATGGAACCCGGGCGCTGGTTGCAGAGTTCCGGGGGCATGTGCCGATAACGATCAGGATGATCGCACGGGGACAGATGTTGTGTTGGCTGGTGGTGGCGCTGGTTGGACTGGCGGTTGTCATGGTCAATTCCACGACCATGGGCGTCGGCGAAAATGCCGGGGGCGGCGCGACGATCGATCGCCTGTTCACGGGCCGGCCGATGGTGTATGCACTGCTGGCTCTGGGGGCGATGTGGCTGAGCAGTCGGCTGGACCTGCGGCGGATTTATGCCGTGCGGGGTATCGCCAATCCCATCCCCTGGCTCCTTTTGGGATCGATCATCCTGTGTGTGCTGGCGCTGCTTCCGGGGGTCGGGGCGGTGATCAACAGCTCCGCTCGCTGGCTGAAAATCGGCTACGGCCCATTCTCGATCACGTTTCAACCCAGCGAGTTCGCCAAGTGGTCGCTGGTCGCGGCGCTGGCGTGGTGGTGTGCCCGCCGCGGTGGGGCGATGCGGCATTTCAGCGTGGGGCTGCTGCCCGGGTTGGTGATGACCGGTATCGTCTGCAGCATCATCATCAAGGAAGACCTGGGCACGGCGGTGCTGATCGGCACGGTCGCGGTCGGGCTGCTGCTGGCCGGGGGGGCACGCTGGTGGCACCTGGCGATGATGCGCCCCGCCGCGGCGATGGGAATCGGCGCCATGATCGTCACCAGTCCCTATCGCGTGCAGCGGTTGCTGACGTTCCTCAATCCCTACGCCGACGCCCAGGGGGCCGGCTACCAGTCGATCCAGATGATGGCGGCGATCAGCCGGAGCAACCGGGGCCTGGGCAACGGCATCGCCAAGCAGGGGTATCTGCCGGCCGACGTGACCGACGGCATCTTCGCGATCATCTGCGAGGAGCTGGGTCTGGCCGGGGCGATGATCGTCGCGGGGTTGCTCGTCGGGTTGCTGTGGACGATGCTGGGGATTCTGCGGGACTGCCGCTGGGCGTTCGGGCGGTTGTACATCCTCGGCGTGATGCTCACGCTCGGGGTCCAGTCGATCATGAACATCGCCGTCGTTACGGTGGTGGTTCCCACCAAGGGCATCGCGCTGCCGTTCGTCAGCAGTGGGGGGACCGGCTGGGTGCTCAGCGCCGCGGCGGTGGGATTCGTCATCGCCATCGACCGGATCAATCAACTGGATCAGGCCACGGAGCCACGGAGCCACGCAGCCGCGAAGGCGTGCGTGGCATTGGACCATGTCTAACGCGCGCCCCACCATCGTGTTCGCCGGCGGGGGAACGGGGGGGCACCTCATGCCGTCGCTGGCGGTGGCCGAGCGATTGGCCGAGCAGGCCGACGCCCTGAAAGTTGAACTGCCGCGCGTGCACTTCGTGTGTTCGGCCAAGGCGCTCGATGCCGAGTTGCTCCGCAAGGCCAGGCAGGCGTTTACGCCGCTCGGCGTCGTCGGGCTCGGCGGCAACCCCGTCGGCTGGCCGCGGTTCGTGGTCAAGCAGCTCAAGGCGATCCACGTGGCGCGGTGCGACCTGGCGATGCGCGAGGCCGGCTGCGTCGTGTCGATGGGCGGGTATGTGTCGAGCCCCGTCGTTGTCGCCGCCAGGCGATTAAACCTGCCGGTGATCCTGGTCAACCTCGACGCCGTGGCGGGCAAGGCCAACCGCCGCCTGGCCCGCCGGGCCGACCGGGTGTTCAGCACGCAGGGCCGCGCCGGTCTGCCGGGCGAGGTGATGCCGGTGGGGTTCCCGATTCGCCGGGCGGCCCTGGCCGATCGGGACGTCGCCGCATCGCGACGGGCGCTGGGCCTCGATCCCGATCGCCCGACGCTGCTGATCACCGGCGCCAGCCAGGGCGCGATGACCGTCAACCAGGCCCTGATCGAACTGACCCGCAACGGATTCTTCGCCCCCTTCCGCGAGAGGGGGTGGCAGGTTCTGCATCTTGCCGGTGCGGGGCACGTCGACCCGGTCGCCGCGGCCTACCGCGAACACCAGGTCGATGCCACGGTGTTGCCGTTCTGCGACACGATGGGCCTGGCCTGGGGCGCGGCGAATCTCGCGGTCAGTCGCGCCGGCGCCGGCAGTGCCGCGGAGGTGCGGGCCAACACCGTGCCGACGATCTTCATGCCGTACCCGTTCCACCGTGACGAGCATCAGCGACACAACGTCGCCGACCTTGCCGAACTCGGCGCCGCCGAGATTGTCGCCGACCGCCGCGACCCCGTCGCCAACGCCCAGACGCTTGGGCCGATCCTGGGCGAACTGATGACCAACGACGTCCGCCGCAAAGCGATGCGCACCGAACTGCAACGCCTGGCCACCGGCCAGCGCGACGGCGCCGAAGTCCTCGCCAACGCGGCGCTGGAGGCGGTCAGCGGGTCGATGATCGGCCATGTCGTAGCTCCTTAGCGCGGTTACAACCGCGGCAAATCGCTGGACAACCCCGACCCCCAGCCCCCGGAATCGGGCGCGCACAGATCTGACCCAACACCCCTCGTCAGCAACCTTTTTCCACCCCGCTTTTTCGCCCACCACCGCCGATCCGTCCGGCCGGTGCGCGCGCCAAAGCTCAAAAACGCCGATAGCGACCCCCCTCGCGCGCGCCGCCCGGAGGCACCCGCCCGTCATCCCGCGCCCCGGCGCTGGCGCGGGGGCCAGGCCTGGGGCGGCCCGGCAGTCCGGCGGGTGCAGGCGGCAAGCGGCAG
>CAYYPN010000131.1:0-7956 GCA_964473545.1 uncultured Planctomycetaceae bacterium | reverse complement strand
GCAGCGTCAACCGCGTGATCGGGATGAGCAGCGAACTGAACTTCAAGCCGACCGAAGCATTGAGCGCCGATGGCGATGGCGCGGTGTTCGTCCTGGAGGGGCTCGATGGCGCGGTGATCGTGTTCGAGCGGTTCTTCCTGTTCGGCGGTTGGGAACGGCCGGACGTGTGCGTCATGGACAACCGCGACGGGGTGGACGTGGTGATCAAGAACCTGGGGTGGACGGGCACGCGGTTCAAGCGGAATCGGCCGGGCGGGCGGTGGTTCATCGAGGACGTGGCCGGCAGCCGCCGGGGGCCCTGGACGTTCGGCAAAGGTGAGCGGATGTGGGCGCGGCAACTGAATCCCGAGAGTCCCGAGTCGCCGATGATCATCGCCGAGGACGGCGCGACCGTGTGGGTGCTGGGCCTGAAGACCGAAGGACGCGCGACCCATGTGATCGCAAAGAACGGCGCGCAGGTCGAGATTCTCGGCGGGGTCTCGTACCAGTCCTGGAGAGGTCAGAAGCTTGACCCGCCGATGTTCGACATCGTTGACAGCGACCTGTCGGCGACGCTGGGGTTCTACCACTGGGACGTCTGGGGCTTCACAACGATCGTGCGCGAGCAACGCGACGGCGTTGTGCGGGAACTTGGCCGCGACGATCTAACCGGCTACCACCTGCCGGTCTTCCGTGCCGGCTCCGTGGACGCTGACACGGCGGACTGAGGTGTTTCCGCCGCCTGCCGAAATTTGCTTAACCAACGCAAGGAATAACAATGCCTAGATTCATTTGGTTGTCTGTTTTTGTATTCGCGATTGCGATGGTGATCGCTGGAGGTGGCCGACCGATCTTGGCCCAAAGCGATGATGGCGCCTCGCCCGATCCTGATGCACCTGCGCCGTCCAGCCCCCTTCCCGAGGCTCCGGACGTCGATCCGCCCATGCAGGACGATCCAATGCAACTGGTGTCGATCGACTGGGTCGAGGAACTGATGGAGGGCGGGGTGACGATGATTTTTCTGGGGTTGCTCTCGGTCGGATTGCTGGCCTTCGCAGTCGAGCGACTGATCACGTTACGGGTCGGTCGGTTTATGCCCAAGGGACTGGCCGAGCGGGTTCGGCCTATGTTTCTCCAAGGCGATTACGAAGCGGTGATGCGCGAGTTGCACAAGCATCCGAGCACGCTCAGCCGGGTCATCGGATACATGGTGACCCACCGCCAGGCCGACCCGCAGCTTGTGGCCCAGACCGCGGGCGATCTGGGCGCCCGGGAGATCGCTGACCTGGAACAGCGGACGATGCCGTTCGCCGCGATTGCGGCGCTGGCGCCGCTGCTGGGTCTGTTGGGCACGATGATCGGCATGATCGAGGCGTTCAAGCTGGTCGAAGTGTTCGGCGATGAGGGCGGCGCTTCGATGCTGGCCGGATCGATCTCCAAGGCGCTGATCACCACGGCGGTGGGCCTGATCCTCGCCATTCCCGCCATTGCGTTGTACCACTACTTCAAGCACCGGGTCCATCGGATTGCCCAGCAACTGGAAGCCGCCACCGAATCGCTGTACAGCGACTGGTTCGTGCGTGCGGTCACCGGCGGCGGCCGGTCGTCGCCCCCTTCGAAGCCTGACTCTCAAACCGCCGACGGCGACGGACCGCGGCCCCCAAGCGATGCTGCCCAGACCGAGAAGGAGTAACCCTTATGCGAATGCGCCGACGGAACAAGGCCGGCGACGACGCGGCAGTCATGCTCTCGCCGTTGATCGACTGCGTCTTCCTGCTGCTGATCTTTTTTCTGGTGACCAGCATCATCAAGCGATACGAGCGGCAGATCCCCGTGACGCTGGCCGACCCGACGGCGTCGGTGGCGCAGGAGGTGCGCAGCGACGTGTACCAGTTGGGTTTGAGCGTGTCGGGCGTCGTCCATCGTGAAGTGGGACGGGATGAACTGGGCATTGTCCGGTTCCAGCCGGTGGACGACCTGCCCGCGCTGCTGGCCAGGTTAACCGCCGGTGGCGCGGCCGACACCGCGATCGAACTGGTCGTCGAGCAGCGCACGCCGTTTCAACGGGTGATCGACCTGCTTGACACGCTTCAGCATGCGGGCCTGACGGAGGTGCGATCAAGGATACGCGACGGTGATCTGTAACCCGCCGGCTGGGAGTGGGTCATGCGCATAAGGCAACAAGAACAGGACAGGGCCGAGGTGATGATGGGGCCGCTGATCGACGCGGTCTTCCTGCTGCTGATCTTCTTCCTGGTGGCCACGATGCTCAGGAAGGAGAATCGCGACATCGACATTATCCCGCCGGAGTCCCGGTCGGCGGTGCGATTGCTGCCCGACGATGACATGCTGGTGCTGGGCGTGAACCGGGCGGGTGATTTCTTCTGGCAGGGCGTGCCGATAACGCTCGATGAACTGCACCACCGACTGCGTGAGGTGGCGGTGTGGGATCGGGCCCGGCGCATCCGCCTGGACGCCGACCACCAGACGCCGTTCGTCCACGTCGTGCAGGTGCTGGACCTGGCGCAGTTCAACGGGATGACCAACGTCGGCATCCGGACCTATGACAGCAGGTACAACCGATGATTGCTTTGGCGAAACGGCACTGGTTTGTGGGACTGATCGCGTTATCGATTCTGGTGCATGCGCTGGGGCTGATCGCGTTGCGGCCCTGGGCGAAGACGCACATGCGTTTCGACCGCGAAGCCGAGCAGCAGCGCGCGACGCTGGTCGCTCAGCGCGAAGCGCTGCGCAAGCAGATGGAACACGAGCGTCGCCAGCAGATCCATCTGCCGAAGAAGCACGCCGAACGGCTCAAACAACAGGAGGAAGCGAAGCGCCGCGACATCCTGCGGGAGAACGTGCTGCGCCTGGCCCAGGCACGGGAGAAGGTGGTGCAGGAGCGCGAGCAAGCGTTTGAGCGGCTGGAGAAACGGACGCAGAAGGAATTGTTGCCGCATCGGATTGAGCGGCTGCTGGAGCAACTCCGAAAGGCCCACAGCGGCGCGCATGAGGTCACGCGTGGATCGAAGTACAAGGACGAAGCCGAGGCGATGAAGCGCGAGCTGAACGAAGCGCTCGACGACGTCTCAAAGATGGCCAAGCAGGTCAAAGCGGACGCCGACAAGAATCCCAAGCTGGAGAGCAAGGCGGCTAAGATCGCCGAGACCGCCGAACGAGTTGCCGAGCGTTACCGCGAGATGGCTGAGGAGTCGGACGGCAGCACGCAGTTTCGTGCTGAGATGGCGAGGCGTGCGGCCGAGGCGCTCAAGGACGAGGCGCAGCGGCAGGCGGCGGGTGCCGACCTCGCGACGATGAACAACACCGCCGATGCCGAGCCGATCGGCGAACCGCCCGCGGTGGTGGCCGGGGACGCAGTCGCGCCTGATGCCACACCGGCCGACCTGTACGACGCGGCGGTCGAGTTGGAGAAGCAGATCGACCGGGCCGACCAGCAGGCGCGGGCCGCCGAGTTGGCAGTGCTGCAGGGAAGCTCGCTGAGCGAGGCGGATAAGCGGATGGGCCGGCCGGCGCCGCCTCGGCCGGACCTGGCGCCGACGCTGCGCAAAGGCGACACCGCCGCCGGGTCCACCGGCGAGCAGGGCATCGCCACGGTCGGCGATCTCAACGCCTACCGCGAGGCGATTGCCACCGCGACCAACGAGACGACTGACATGGCCCGACGCGCATCGCGCCAGGCCGACGGATCGAGTCCGCCGACCCCGGCCCGGACCCGGGCCTATGACGCCGACCCCGCCGAGGCACGACGGCTCGCCGCGCTCGAGCGGCTCTCCCGCACCCGCGGCCAATCCAACTACGGCTCGGTCGTCGATCTGACCTCGCTCCATCTGTCCAACTGGCAGGGCGGTGGCGGTGACGAAAGTCTCACGATACAAGGACTCCGCGCCGATCAGTCCGGCCGGGGCGGCGAGATGATCGGCGGCAGCGGTCGGCAGAACAAGGTGCGGCTGAAAGAATCCACGGTCGTCGCCAACGCGCTGCCCGGACGGATGCTCACCCATCAATCGACCCGCAAGGGCTTTCTCTTCCTGGATACCTGGTACTTCATCGGCCCGTGGGACAACTGGGCCCGCGCCGACTTCGAACTCGTCCACCCACCCGAGCAGCGCATCGACCTCGACGCACGATACTACGATGGCAAGTTCGCCGATCGGCCAAATCATCCCGATCACATCCTCCGCTGGGAATTCGTGCAGTCCGACCGCATCGCCATTCAGCCGCCGCGCATCACCTACTCCGCGACGTGGTACGCGTACACCGAGGTTTACTCCGACCGCACCCGCGAAATGCTCGTGGCTGTGGCGTCGGACGACATGGCCAAGGTCTGGCTCAACGGCGACGTGATCTGGACCGACGTCGGCCAATCAAGTTGGAACCTCGACGAGGGCTTCCGCAAGGTGATCTTCACCGAGGGCTTTAACACGATCCTGGTGCGGATCGAAAACGGCCCGGCCTATTGCGCGTTCTCTGTCCTGCTCTGCCCGCCGGAGGTGTTGGAGGCACAGGAGTGATATGCTGCGGCACCGACACCGATTTACCCGACAACGTCAAACCAAGACAATGACTATGAAGCAGCATTCAGATGACTCAACCGACTTAGCCGAGCCCTTAGACCTGCTCGGATCGGCGTCAGCGATTGTTCGAACCCACCGAGATACGCTACCGATTGATCAGGCAACGACACCGCTCATCCTCGCGTCCGGTGAAACGGCCCTGGTGTTGCCCGGCGGCACGGTTCGTGTCGCTTTCACCTCCGATGCGGACCGGCTGACGTTGACCGGTCGGGTGACCGACGGCCGAATTGAGATCGCCTCGTTCGGCCTGCGCATCGAAATCGACGACTGGACGACGAACGGGTACGTCCTCCTGCCGGCTGCGGCGTACGCGGGCAATCGCTTCAGTCCGACCGGCACGTGGCAGGCGGAAAAGCTGGCCGACCGCGGTGCCGACCCCGAGATCATTCAGCAGCCGATCGTGCCGCGGCTGGAGATTGGTGGTGGTGGGATGCTGCAGATGAACGCCGGCGACATGAGCGTCCCGGCAGTCGCGTTGTACCACCCCAAGGCCCGTCGCGGCCTGGTGTTGTGGACGTCGCAGCGGGCGGCGGGAACCGACATTGACACCGTCATCCGTGTAGTCGAGGACGACGGGGGCAAAGCGATTGCGGTAGAGATTCTTGCCGCGGGCGTTCGGCAGGGGATGCGCCGTGAAACGCGACCGAGCAACGACATCGGCGCCACGTGGGTTGCCGGCGACGCGATCGCGTTGAACGTGGGCCATCGTGTCTTTTCCGCTTCCGAGCCAGTGGAATTGTCGCGACGGTTGATGGACATCCGCCCTCGGCTGCGGTTCCAGCGACCGCCGAGCCGCACGCCGCTGCTGCGGCGCGAAATGCTGCCTTTCGCCGAGGCATGGCGGCTGCAGGAACGCAAGTTCAACGAACAAAACTGGGTCCAGCGGTATGGCTACTACAGCGTCGGTATGCGCGAGGCGGCCAGTCAGGACTGGCAGACTGGCTGGGTCGGCGGCTGCAACACGATGTACGCGTTGCTGGCCGACGGCGATGCACTGACCCGTCGCCGTGCACTGCGGACGTTCGACCATCTGTTGAGCGGTCGAACGCCATCGGGCTTCATCCACGACCGCTTCGTCGAGGGACGCTGGATCTCCAACCCGCGTGTGTTTCTGCGGAACCAGGCCGATGCGCTGTATTTCCTGTGCAAATCGCTGCTGCTGCTCAGGCAACGGGGCGAGGCGATCGACGAGCGCTGGCTGGACCTGCCGCGCGGGGTGGCCGAAGCGTTCGGGCGGATGTGGGCCGACGAAGGTCAGTTCGGCCAATACGCTGATGCCGAGACCGGCCGCATCCGCATCGGCCGCACCTGCGCCGCGGGTCTGGCGCCGGCAGGCCTGCTACTCGCCGCGGAACTGCTCGATGAATCCCGATACGCCAAGGTCGCTGTTGAAGCCGGTCGGTACTACGCCGATCGATTCACGGCGGCGGCGATGACCAACGGCGGCCCCGGCGACATCGCCCAGGCGCACGACAGCGAATCGGCGTTCGCCTTGCTGGCCAGCTATACGCATCTATTCGAGGCCACACAGGATTCGGTATGGCTCGATATCGCTCGCGATGCCGCCGGCCAGGCCGCCACCTACGTCATGCCCTACGACTTCGATTTCCCCACGCATTCCACCTTCGGTCGCCTGGGCATGCGGACCACCGGCACCGTCTTCGCCAATGTACAGAACAAGCATTCGGCGCCGGGCATCTGCACGCTCAGCGGCGTCGCGCTGCTGCGACTGGCTCGCGCGACTGGCGAGCGGCAGTGGCTCGATCTGCTGGCTGACATCGCCGCGGCCATCCCCCAGTACATGAGCCGGCGTGATCGGCCGATCCCTGACATCCGTCGCGGCGCCGCCTGGCCCGTTATGCCTGAGGGATGGATCAATGAACGGATCAACACCAGCGATTGGGAAGTCCGGGGCGAGTCGGAGTCCGAGATCGGCGTCGGCGAGATCTTCGGCGGCAGCACCTGGAGCGAATCGGCCATGCTGCTGACGCGCGTCGAACTGCCCGGCGTTTACGTTCAGCCCGACCGCCGCTGGTGCATCGCCCTTGACCACGTCCGCGCTTCGGTCGACCGCGACATGCTGACCATCGAGAACCCCACGCCTTTTGACGCTCGTGTCAAATTGCTAATCGAGCGCGACGATCAGATCGTCGAACCCCTCGGGCCGTGCCTGCTCGCCGGCGAAACCGGCGTCGAGGTGCCGGCCCATCGGACGATTCATTTGCCTCTGGAGACCTTGTCATGACAGGTCACGCCTCCTTTTATTGTGTGTGCCTGACAACGCTGCTTTTGTTTCAAGCCGGCAGCCGCGGCGAGCCGGCTCAGTCCACAGCTACCGCGGCCGATCTGCCGTCGGATTCAGCGTACGTGGTCGTCGACGCGGACGGACACCTGTCGCTCAATGGTCAGCGGCAACGCTACTGGGGCGCGATCGGCAACTTCCCCGGCCCCGCGCAGGAGCACGAAGGCGACATCTATTTCGGCCAGCGCAAGACCGTCGAACGGCTGAAGCAGATGGGCTTCAACATGGTTCGCTTCTGGCATTACCGCGGTGACGGGGACTACACCAAAGGCGACGGCTCGGCGCGCGACCGCATTGATTTCTTCTTCGCTGAATGCGCCAGGCAGGGCGTCGCGATCTGGCCGGCCGGGCTCGGCGGTGGCGCGGGGACGATCTATGAACCGCAGCTCGATCAGGCGGCGGCCATGATCGACGAACCCCGGACAGCCGAGGCGTGGAAAGCCGCCGTGCGCTCCATGATGAAAACTGACTGGCGCTCGCCGAACGTGCCGGCGATGAGGCCGCCCTACGCGCTGGCCGGCATCTGGGATCCCCGACTCGAAGCATGGACGATTCAGAAGATGCGGTCCGCCGCCCAGCACGTCAACCAGCACACCGGCCTGCGCTACAGCGACGATCCGGTCAACGTCGTCTGGGAATTGACCAACGAACAATGGTTCGCGCCCAACATGATCCACGGCCGCGGGCAGAACTTGCCCGAGTATTTCCGGAATTCCCTGCTCGACCGCTGGCACGAGTACCTGCGGGAAAAATACGGCAGCGAGGAGAAGGTCGTCTCGGCATGGGGATTCCTGATGGACGGCGAATCGCTTGACGACCAGACGATCCTCCTGGCGCCGCTCCGCGGCGAAGGCAAGCCGGCATCGTTCAACGACACGAACCCGGAAGCCAGGGCGACGTTCGAAGGCGTGGCCCAGACCATCGGTCGGGACGACTTCACCACCGACCGAGCAGCGGACGTGCTGGAATATTTCACCACCATGCTGCTGTCGCACAAGCAGCGGCTTGCCGCGGAGTTCAAGACTTGGGGCAAGAGCTGTCGCCTCTCTCCGCTGATCTACGACACCGGCATCGGCGAAA
>CAYYPN010000130.1:0-7995 GCA_964473545.1 uncultured Planctomycetaceae bacterium | reverse complement strand
GTCGCGACCCTTGTCGCCGCCCTGGAAGGCGGCGCGACGCGCCTGGTGCTCTGCGACACCAACGGCGGGACGATGCCCGATCGCATCGGCGCCGTCATGGATGATCTCAAGGCCCGCCTCGACGCCGCCGGGCATGCCGACGCGATGCTCGGCATCCACACGCACAACGACGCCGGCTGCGCCGTGGCCAACAGCCTCGTTGCCGTACGCCACGGCGCCGGCCAGGTGCAGGGCACGATGAACGGCATCGGCGAACGCTGCGGCAACGTCGACCTGACCACCGTCATCGCCAACCTCGTGTTGAAAATGGACCGGGCCTGCCTCGCCGGGACCGAGTCGTTGCGCAAGCTCACCGAGGCCAGCCGATTCGTGTATGAACTGGCGAACATGAACCTGCGTGAGAATCAGCCCTACGTGGGGTTTGCCGCGTTCGCTCACAAGGGCGGGATGCACGTGCACGCGGTGAACAAACTCGCCAGCAGCTACGAGCACGTCGAACCCGAGTCGGTCGGCAATACCCGCCAGGTCCTCGTCAGCGAACTCAGCGGCATCAGCAACGTCTCGGCTTTGCTGGGGAACAAGTTCAACATCACCGCGGACAAGGACCTGCAACGCCGCATCCTCGGCCGCGTGCAGGACCTGGAAAACGCCGGCTACCAGTTCGAAGCCGCGGGGGCGAGCTTCGAGTTGCTCGTCCGCAAGGAGCTGGATCTGCGCAAGGACTACTGGGCGCTGGATCACTATCGCTGCGTCATCCTCAAGACCAACGGCGGCCGACCGGTCACCGAGGGGATTGTCAAGCTCGCCGTGGACGACAGGCCCGAACACCACGTGGCCGAAGGCGACGGCCCGGTGAACGCGCTCGACGGCGCGCTGCGCAAATGCCTCGAACATCACTACCCGCAGCTCAACGCCATCCACCTCCGCGACTACAAGGTCCGCGTGGTCAACGCCACCGAGGAGACCGCGGCGAAGGTCCGCGTGGTCATCGACTTCGCGGTGGTCGACCCCGATGCGGCCGACAAATATTTCTCCACCGTCGGCGTCAGCGAGAACATCGTCGAGGCAAGCTGGCAGGCCCTGATCGACGCCTTCGAGTACCACCTGCTCAACGCCGGGGCATGAGGTCGGCCCGCGACCACAACGCTGTGTAAACCCCCAACGGGCCTCCAGAGCAAAATGTACGGCAAGGGCTGGCTATGGGTCGATCTATGCCCTAGTATGTTAGAGAAACGTTAGAAAAGCGTTAGTGAATCGTTAACCAGACCCCGGGATTATCGGGGCCACAGGGCAAGTCCAGCGGCGTTAATCGGCACCAGGCAGTGACTTACGCACGCCGCCCATGCCCGGAAAGGAGCGTTGCCATGTTACCGCTCACCAGGCCGCATTCCGTCGGATCGACCGGCGACCTGACACGTCGTGCCCCCCAGCGGGTCCGCCACGAACCCCGCTGGATGCACGAGAGCGATCGAGCCGAGCGTGTCCGTGAACGCTGGCAACGGGTGCTGAGCGTGGCCCTGGACCTGCTGCTGATGGCGGCGGTCGGTTCCGTGCTGTTCTGGTCGCTCAGTTCGGTCCTCAGATAACGCTCACGAATGAGTCAAACGCCGCGACGGGCGGTCACCCCATTGCATCGCCACCGTGCCAGGCCTACCCTATCGGCCCCACCACCCCGGGGCCTTTTTCATGTCCGAATCGACACCCTTCCGTGCCGCGACACCGCTCGGTGACGGTCCCATCGAAGCCCTGGCCATCTACTGCAGCGACGGCCGCTTCACCGGCCAGTGCGAACAGTTCATCCGGGCACACCTGGGCATCGAACGTTGCGACCAGCTCGTCGTACCCGGCGGGCCGGCGGCGCTGATCGAACCCGACGCCCGGCACGCGGCGTTCGAGTCGGCGAAGTTTCTCATCCGCGCCCACGATCTGCCGCGGGTCGTGCTGATCATGCACGAAGACTGCGGCTACTACGCCCACCTGCGCGAACTGACCGGCGACGCCCAACGCCGCGCCCAGCAGGCCGACCTCGACACGATCCTCGCCCGCCTGCGCCGGATCAACGAAGACCTGGCCATCGACACCTACGAAGCCCGCCTCGACACCGACGGGCAGACAGTGACGTTCCCGGCAATTCATCCTTGACGGACGCGCCGCGCCAAGGCATGCTTATGCGCGTGATGCAGCCCGCTGCTCAACTCGCCTGATCGCGGCATGACCGGTCCCCTTCGGTCCGTGCCGCCCTTGCGCCCATTCCTTTTTCCAATCGCGATGTGTTTTGCTGCGCATTGATAGCCGTGCACTCTGCTGCACGGCCGGCCGTCGAGCAGGTTCTGAATCCCATGAGTCGTCAAACAATCAGTCGTACGTTTCGCTGTCAGCACTGTCGGCGTGAGGTCGCGATGGACGCCTGCGGCACGCGCCATCGCAACCACTGCCCTTATTGTCTGTGGTCGGTCCACGTCGACGAACAGATGGGCGACCGCCAGTGCGGTTGTCGTTCGTCGATGGAGCCGATCGGGGTGTGGGTGCGTGATGACGGGGAATGGGCGATCATTCACCATTGCACGGGTTGCGGGTTGCTCCGCACGAACCGCATCGCCGGTGACGATGAGCCATGGGCGCTGATGGCGCTGGCGGCGCGGGCGTTGAGCCGGCCGCCGTTCCCGCTGGATTGATCCCCGGAACAAGACCGCCGATGCCGATTGATTAATTCCCGGAAAAGACCGCCGATGCCATCGGCGGCTTTATCTATTGCGGCTGGGCGTAATGCCGGGCCTCGGCCTCGGTGAAGCCGAGAAACTCCATCATGTGCTGGTCGTAGACGTCCTGGTGCTCGGGCTTGGAAAGGTCGAGGCGCAGTTCGTTGATGACCTTGGTGCCCTGGCCGATCCACTGCCGCCAGGTTTCCTGCGAGTAGTGGTCGGCGATAAACCGGCCGACGGGCCCGCGGAACGGCGGCTTGCTCATGCGCGTGCCGGGCTGGCCGCTGTGGCGGTCGACGATCTGGCCCTCGCCCGCGGGCACGGCCGCCTCGGCCTCCGGTCGCGCGACCTGGGGCACCGGCGCTTCGATCTGCTCCAGCAGGCTCTGCATCGCCCGCTGCGGCATGACGTCTCCACGCTCGGCCGCCTGCTTGTATCCCTCGGTCAAAATCTCCGTCGCCTGGTCCTTCGCGCCGGCGTGAATGAGAATCTGCCCGAGGCTCTGGTAGGCGCGGCTCAAACCCGCGTCGAGCTCGATCGCCTTGCGATACGCCCGCGCCGACTCCTCGTCACGATCCGCCTGTTTGTACGCATTGCCCAGCGACATCCAACCCATCGCATTATCCGGGTCCTCCCGGGTCATGTGTTCCCATTGCTCGATCCGCTGGTTGAGTAGGTCTTCGCTCATGGCTCACCACGATAGGCTCAACTGCCCCCCGACTCAAAGGCCCCCGCCGTCTTGCGAAGGCTCAACACAAAGTGGCATGCATCCCGCGCCGGATTCGCCGGGGTGCAGCGGAAGACAAGGCGTCGCCCGGTTCACACGCGAACCGGCGGCCTGCGGCGAATCTTGCATTCCACCCGGCAAAGCGGGAAACTGAATGACCTGATCCGACAAGTCTCACGATGAAAGATCATTTGTGACCCGTCCTGTGCAGATCGGCGACGTACCGTGGACCCGCGACCAGATGCGGCAGAGCCTCGACGAGTTCGCGGCGATCTATGCCAACCGCCCGATCCGGGACAATGCCGGCGGGATGCACGCGCCGCACATGTTCGCCACGTGGTTCATGGTGCGCAGACTCAATCCCGACCTGATTATCGAAAGCGGCGTCTTCAAAGGGCAAGGGACCTGGCTGCTCGAACGCGCCTGCCCCGACGCCCGGCTCATCTGCATCGACATCAACCTCGCCCAACGCCAATACATCAGCGATCGCGCGACGTATTCCGATCGTGACTTCGATCTTCATGACTGGGCCGACGCTTCGGATCGAACGCTGGCGTTCTTCGACGATCACCAGAACGCCCGCGTCCGGCTGCAGCAATGCCACTGGCACGGCATTCGCCACGCAATGTTCGAGGACAACTACCCGCCGCCACACGGCGACTGCTACAGCCTCAAACGTGCATTCGGCCATGCCGGTTTCGATGCCTCGACGCGCCGCCGGCCGGCGCGTCCGGGCGAATACAGCTTCGCCATCCTGCATCGTGCGGCGACGGTGGCGCGGGCGGCGATGGGGACCCTGCGGCCGCAGCAGGTCGACGATCGGATCCCCCCCGGCGATGCCGACGCCAACGCCCTGCGCCGCCGCCTCGAGGTCTACTACGAATTCCCACCGGTCATTCGGCCCGACCGCACCCGCTGGGGCGACGCCTGGACCGACAAAAAATACCCCACGCCCCCACCCCTGCTGGACCGCGCCGACCCGCCTTCACACGAAGTGTTCCAACGCGAAGCGGTGCGTTACACATGGATGTGTTACGCGAAGTTGAAGGCATTCAGCCCCGGGTGAATACACCCGGGACCGATGACCTGATCAAAACAACTTGCGCTGTGTTCGGCCCCCGGTGTATTCACCGGGGGTTAAATGAAAAAACGCACCGACCGTTTGGCCGGCGCGTTGGGTTGATGATGTCGACTTGACCTACCGGGGCGGTTTAGCGGTCGCCGCCCTGGTTGTCGTCGTTGTTGTTGTCGAACTGGTCTTCGAACTGGTTCTGGTTGTCCTGCTGGCGCTGGTTGCCGTCGAGGACATCGCGGTCGCCGGAGCCATCGGGTCCGCCGCCGGCCGGATCGTTGCCGGGGTCGTTGCCGCTGTCATCACCGCCGCCGGTGTTGCCGCCGGTGCCGCCGCGGTCGTTGTTGGGGTTGCCCTGGCCGGCGTAGCCGCCGCCGTTGTGGGTGCCGCCCCGGCCGGCGTACTCGGTGTTGTTGCCGGTGGAGTTATTGTTTTCGTTGACGCTGCCTTCGTCGCTGTCATATTCGTTGCCGTCACCTTCCCAGGTGCCGTACTCGCCCGCGGTGCCTTTGACGGCCATGGTGCCGGTGGGGGTGGCGATGCGGAAGTCGTTATCGAAGCCGACGCGATTGACCTTGAAGTCGATCTTGCCGTGCTTGACCGCGACGAGGGTGCGGAGGACGTCGCCGTCCCGGGCGAGGCGACCGAGGGTGAAGTGGCTGAGCCGCTGGACGGTGACGCGGCTGTTGGGTCCGAGGTCGAGGGTCAGCGACCCGCGGAGGCCGGTCTGCACCTCCGTGCCGACGGGCAGGACCTGGCCGGCCTCGACCGGATGCCAGGGCTCATCGGCGTCGGCGCGGATGTTGACCGTGCCCTCGACGGCCACGACGGTGGTGGTCATCCGGGGCTGGCCCGCCTCATTCTGGGGCATTTGCCCCAGATCTTCGGCGCCTTCGGCATCGGCGAACTGGACGGCCAGCGCCGGCCATGCTGCTAAGGTGATGGCAATAAGTAAGATAGGTGCGGCGTGGATGCGTCTCATAAGTCGTTCTCCTGGGCAAAGTCTCGTGCCTTGCCAATAACACCCACAAACTCTATGCCGCTCATCGCCTGCTGGAAAGTGCCCGGGCGCATAATTTCCCGATACACCAGTTCACGCACCGCATACCGCGGATGCGGGCCGATCAAACGCATCGTCACGCCGCCTTCAATCTCCAGGATGCGGCAGAGCACGCCAGCGACCAGCCCGCGCGTCACCGCCAGGTCGTGCGCCTCGTACCAGCCCCAGTCCATGTACCCGTGCTCGCACAGCCAGACGATCCGCTGTTCATACGTGGCCGCCGGGTCGGTGCCGTTGGCCAGCTCGATCAGCCCGTGCAGGGCGTCGTTGTGGGTGGTGATCGGCTGGTCGGCCAAACCGTGCCAGAAGTCCAGCTCGCCGCGGGCGTCGGCCGGGTCGTACTCGGTAATCAGGGGGCTGGCGTGCTGCGAGCCCTGGCAACCGGCCAGAGCCGGCATCAGCGCGCAAGCCAGGGCCAGTCCCGCCGCGGTCGTCGATCGAATCAACAGGCTCTGCATGGATCGGTTCCTCGTGTTCGTTCGTCGAAACCTTAGAACGAGTAGGTGATGCCGGTGATCAGGGCGTGGCGTTCGTCCTTGTCGGGGATCGCGGCCCCGGGGATGAACACGCCGTACTGCAGGAAGACGCGCACGTCGCTGGTCAGTCGCCAGTTGGTGTAAACGTCGAACTCGGCGCCGAGGATGCGATCGGAATCGGTGTCCTCGTCGAAGGGGGCGTGGGGGTTCATCTTGGCGAAGAGGAACGCATCGACGCCGACCTGCCAGTTTTTGAAGAAGATGTCGCCGCTGTTGCGCAGGGGGAAGGTTGACGCACCCAGGCGGTACATCATGAGGTTGCTGACCGGCGCGGCGAAGGCCAGGCCGGTGTTGCCGTAGCCGAAGGCGTTGAACGCGTTGTCGTCGGTGCCGGGGGTGTTGCCGCCGAAGGTGTTGGACGTGTCGAAGACGCGGTCCTCGTCGCCGCTGGCGAAGATGGTTTCGAACTGGATGCGGGTGAGGTTTTCGTCGTGGAAGGCCCAGGTGAGCATGCCGCGGGCGGCCCAGGCGCGAATGTCCTCTTCCGTCTGCGGATAGAACGGGTTGAGGCCGATGAAGCTGTTGCTCAGGCCCTGGCCGATTTCGTAGATGAACTCGGCTTCATAGAGCAGGTTGTAGGAGAACCGGCCGTTGGATCCGAGAGCGAAGTAGATGCTTTCGTAGTTGAAGTCGGTGCGGCGTTCTTCGAGCAAGGGCAGCCCGACGTCCACGAGAAAGACGGTCGAGTCTTCGTTGTTGCGATCCCACTGCTTCATGACGTAGAAGTAGGGCTTGTGGTCGGTCCAGCCGGTCCAGGTGGCCATGCCGCCGAGGAACAGGCGTTCGGTATCGCCGTCGAAGCTGGGCCGCGAGGAATCGAAGTCGATGACGGTGGACTGGGGGGTCATGCCGAACACGCCGCGGAAGACCCACTCGTTGCCCAGTTCGAGCGAGGCGTCGATGGCGTAAAGCTGATCGCTGAACACCAGCCCGCTGGCCCACTTGACGTACTGGCGGCCCATGCGGACGGTGAGGTTGTTTTCACTGATGCGGCCTTCGTAGGCTTCGATCGCGCGGCGCAGGTCGAACTGGTACCAGTAACGATCGCTCAACGGGTCGACGAGCCTGTCGCCGCCGCCGTCGAAGCTGTCGCCGTCGTTGAAGTCGCGGTATTGGAATCGCATGCGGCCGTAGAACTGGTGCACCCCGTCGATGTTGAGATAGCCGTAGAGCTGGTTGTCGTACTGGCGGAGGATGCGCGTGCGCTGGTTGGTGTCGTCGAGGGCGAAGAAGGTGAAGTTGACGCGGGCGCCGTAGTCGAGCATGGCCCGCTCGCCGACGGTCAACGCCGGATTGGCGCGGAGGGCGTATTGTTCCTCGGCCTGGCGAAGCTGCTGTTCGAGGCGACGGGTCAGGTCATCGTCCTGGGCGAGGGCGGGCGAGGCGGCGACAAGGCCGACCAGCGCGGCGCAGGCGACGATGGCAACGTGGGTCCAAGGCTTGGCGTACCGGTCCATGCGGTCCCCTCTGTTTGTGCTGGGGGGTATAAACGATGTGGAGCAGATTCTAGTTGGGCGGGCTGGTGCCGTGCAATATCGAAACCCGGGGATTTCGTGGGCATCGGGGCGGGCGATTGGAGTATAGTGCCCGGACCATGGGCCAGACGAACGATTTGAAGCCGATGTTGCGGATCGTCTCGACGGGTCGGGCGTTGAATGAAGCCCAGGCCCGCGAGGCGTTCGGGATCGTGATGGCCGGCAAGGCGAGCGACGCCCAGATCGGCGCCCTGCTCGCGGCGATGCAGGCCCGCGCCGACGGCCCGAGCGTGGACGAGATCGTCGGCGCCGCCCAGGCGATGCGGGCGTGCGTGCGCCCCGTGGCCGTGCCCGAGGGGATCGACGTGATCGATACCTGTGGCACGGGCGGGGACAGCACCGGCACGTTCAACATCTCCACCA
>CAYYPN010000129.1:0-8017 GCA_964473545.1 uncultured Planctomycetaceae bacterium | reverse complement strand
TGTCGAGGATGGCGATGCGGTCCGGCCTCGCGCCGACGCAGACGGCATTGCGCACCGCCTCGTCGATGGCGGCCAGCGTCATCCAGTAAGGATCGACATCGCCGAGCGCCGTCGCCAGGCCGCACGACACGGCGACGCCTTGTACGGATTCGAGTTTGGGCCTGAGCACGGCCGCGTCCGAGGGCCCGTCATTCCGGGCGCCGACCAGCGGTCGCACCGCCGCGCCGCCCTGCACCTCGTGGTCGTACTGGCGGATGATCCAGTGCTTGGACGCGATGTTGGGATGGCGCAGCAACGCCAGGAGCATGTCGGATGTTGGATGTCGGATGTCGGACGTGTGTGTGACATTCGCGATCCGCGATCCGCCATCCCACAGGGCCTCGCGCGTGGGCTGGGGGATGCCGTTGTGCAGGAAGTCCATGCTCAGCCGGCCGACTTCCGTGGCGTCGTAGGTGAGGATGAGTTCGGCATTGTCCGTGCCGAATTCGCCGAGGTCGCACATCAGCACGTCCTCGCGGTCGGCCAGTTCGCGCAGGGCGTCGACCTTGTCCGGCGGGACGGCGAGGACCATGCGCTCCTGGGCCTCGCTAATCCAGATTTCCGTGTAGCTCAGGCCCTGGTACTTGAGCGGCGCGGTTTCGAGCGTCACCCGCGCGCCCAGCTTTTCGCCCATCTCGCCGACCGCGCTGCTGAACCCGCCGGCCCCGCAGTCGGTGATGGCGGTGAACAGCGGCTCGCCCGTCGTGCCGTCTTCCTTTCGCGGGTCCCGCGCCTGCAGGATCACGTCGAGCATCTTCTTCTCGGTGATCGCGTTGCCGATCTGCACGGCATGGCTGAACTCGTCGGCATGGGTGTCGGTCAGCTCGGCCGAGCTGAAGGTCGCGCCGTGGATGCCGTCGCGCCCCGTGCGCCCGCCGAACACGATAATGCGATCGCCGGGCCGGGGGTCGCCGAAACATTTGTCGCGGGGGATGAGTCCGACGCTGCCGCAGTAGACCAGTGGGTTGCCGAGGTAGCGATCATCGAACCACACCGTGCCGTTGACGGTGGGGATGCCCATGCGGTTGCCGTAGTCGCGCACGCCGGCGACGATCTGCTTGAGGATGCGGCGCGGATGCAGCACGCCCTTGGGCAGGGATTCGGCATTCGGCATTCGGCATTCGGCATTGCCTTCGGTCAGCGCCCAGTGATCGGGAAACGCCACGCAGAACACATCCGTGTTGGCGATCGGCTTGGCGGCCAGGCCCGTGCCCATCGTGTCGCGGATGCACCCGCCGATGCCCGTCGCCGCGCCGCCGTAGGGCTCGATCGCCGACGGGTGGTTGTGCGTTTCGACCTTGAACGTGATCGCATCGTGATCGTCGAACTGGATGATCCCGGCGTTGTCGACGAACACGCTGATGCACCAGTCGACGCCGTCGGCCTGAAGCTGCTTCGTCGCCGCGGCGATGGTGCGCTTGAGCAGGTTGTCGATGACCAGTTCGCCGTCGGGCCCGACTTTGTGGCCCAGACGCTTGGCGAAGTGGTCGATACCCGGGCCGGCGCCGGCGCTCTGGCCCGGCGTGTGGGTTTCGCGGTAGTGAATGTTTGACTTGAGCGTCTTGTGGACGCAGTGCTCGCTCCACGTCTGGGCGAGGGTTTCCAGTTCAATGTCGGTCGGCTCGCGCTCGGGCCCCGGAAGTTGCCGGTAGTAGTCGCGGATCGCCCGCATCTCGTCCAGCGAGAGGAACAGGTGCGCTTCGCGCGACATGCGCACGAGCGCCTCGTCATCCAGGTCGCGCAGCGGCACGTGCGTCAGCTTCAACTCGTATTCGCCGGCCTCGACAAACGACTCCGGATGCAAGGGTTCGGTCGTGACCTGTTGAATGACCGTGTTGGCCAGCAGACGCCGGGCGATGTGTTCGGCCTGATCGGCGGTCGCGCCGACCAGGTCGTAACGGAAACCGGTCCGGACCTGAAGCGGCTCGACCTGCCCGAGCATCTCGACGATCGCATCGCGCGTCGACTCGGCCACCGGGTCCATCACCCCCGGAAGGTAGTGAACTTCCACGGTCGCCGCGCCGTCCGACTGCGGTTGCGCGCCGATGACCGGACGCTGATTCACCGGGTCGGCCAGCAGCTCGACCGCCACCTGTTCCACGGCGTCGGGCGGGAGGCTGGACTGGACGAGGAACACCCGCGCGGTGTGCACCGCCTGAAGCTCGGGGCACAAGCCCAGCTCGCGCACCTCGGCCAGCAACGCCGCCCCCCGCGGATCGTCCGCCGGGTCGGCCGGATGCACCTCGATACGCGCTACCGATACGTCAACGTCAGCAATGGTCATGGCGCGATTGTAAGCGAAGATCGGGCGAAAGCCACGAAGCCACTGAGCCACGCAGCCACGAAGATCAAGGGTGCTTTGGCCATGTCACGACGCCCGGCAACTCTTCGTCGCTACGTGGCTTCGTGGCTTGCATCGAAAACGCCCAACGCCGTCAATCGCTCGGTCATCTGCGCCACGGGATCGCGGTCGGGTGTGATGACGTGGGCCCGCCAGCCGCGGGCCCCGGCGGCTTCGACGTTTTCCGGCAGGTCGTCGAAGAACACGATCGACCGCGGGTCGACGGCCAGTTCGCTTTCCAACGCCTGGTAAAAGGCAGCGTCCGGCTTGCGGGCCCGCGACAGGTGCGACGCGAAACGATGATCCAGTCGCCACAGCGCGGGAAAGCGCTCCCGATCGCTCATCACCTCCCAATGCCAGGCGTTGGTGTTGCTCAGGCAGGCGGTCGGGATGCCCGCGGCCCGGATGCGCTCGACCAGCACGTCGCTGCCGGGATAGGGGTCCTTCAGCCAGCCCTCGACGATCGCGGTGATGTGAGTCGGTTCGTAGCCCCGGCTGAGGTCGATGATGCGCTCGACCAGACCCGCGCGATCGACCCGGCCCAGTTCGAATTCCAGCAGGACCCGCTTCACGCCGGCCGCCACGCGCGGCTCGTCCAGAGGCATCAGGTCCGGCACGCCGGCCAGTTCCGCCGCCTCGGGCCAACTGTGACAGATGCGAACGAGCACGCCCCCGAGGTCGAAGCAGACCAGTTGCACGTCCGGCGAAGTGTTCACGACGGCTCAACCTGCGGCGGCCCGGAGGACGCCGCGTCGTCATCGTCAGGCTCGGGTTGGACCGGCATGTTGGGGTCGGCTTCGTCGGGGGTCGGGGCGATGTACCCGCGCCGGGCCGGGTCGCCGGTGATCTGGCCGGTGGCGTTGAACGTCGTCCACGGCAGGGGCACGCCCATGTCGGTCAGGAGTCGGCGGATCTCGCCGGGCGGGATGTAGCTGATCGTGCCGGTGACTTTGTAGGTGTCGCCGGGGTTGCCCGCGACGGCGGCGGGGAGGGTGATGCGCTGCGTGCCGCCGGCGGGGAGCGTGGCGTTGGGATGCACGTCGCTGCTGTAGGTCAGCGACCCGAGCGTCACGGTGTACCGCGCCATCGGCAGCGGCAGCGCGACGTCCTCGTTGGGATTGGTCAGGTCGATGACCACGTCGGCCGCGGCCCCGGCGTCGGAGATTTCGGTCAGCTCGACCGCCTGGACCTTCGCCTCGGGCGTCTGCAGCAGCACAAACGTCCACGACTGGGCATCGCATCCGCCGAGCGCCGCGATCGCCAGGACCAGACCCATCGCCATCAGCATGTTCCGCTTCATGACCATCAACATAAACCTTCGCCTCGATATCCGCCAGCCCCCGGAACCGCACCCCAAGGAGCCTGCAATGTTTTCCGGCGGCGGGCAGCGCGGTAGGCTTGGGGTGATGTTCACGCTGGAACAGATGGATTCGGCGGGCTGGCTCGCGGTGGTGGCCGTGGTGTTGGGGCTGCCGGCCGGGGCGTTGGGCGTGCGGTGGGGTCTGCCCCGCCTGGTCCTGCCCGCGGTGGTGGGGCTGCTGCTGGGGCCGGCGGTGCTGGGCGAGGCCTGGTCCGAGGGTCATCGCGCGTTGATGACCGGGGGTTGCAGCGAGCATCGGGTTTACGAATCGCGCCGCGCCGCGCTCGAGGATGAGCTGGCGTCGTTTGCGGATGACATCACGCCCGAAGGGGCCGACGAGGCGCGGGCGATGATGGCGGCGGAGTTGGAGCCGTTGCGGGAGGCGGTCGATACCGCCGAAGCCGACCGGGCGGATCAGCGGCGAACGCTCACGTGGGTGTTCGTCTGCGCGGCGCTGGCCTGTTGCGGGGCGCTGGCGGGGTGGTCGAACATTCGCGCGACGATGACCGAGGCGGCGTTGCTGGGGCTGTTCATGTTGCTCGGTGCGGGGCTGGCGGCGTTCGCCGGGGCGTGGGTGCTGGACCGACTGGCGGTCGTGCCCGACGTGGCCGATCGGCTGCCGGGACTCGTGCTGGGTTGCGCCGCGGTGGCGACGCCCATCGGCGCGCGCCTGCTGGCGACCTTTGGCAAAGATGAACTTGCCGACGTCATCGACGATCGACCGGCCCTCGTCCAGGGCGCGGCGGTGATGCTGAGCATGATCGTGTTCGTCGGCCTGGCCATGACCACGCCCCCGCCCCCGGAAAGTGCGGCGGACACGGTGGCGAATGTTCAACATTTGGACCTCGTCGCCGCGCTGGCCACGGGGGGGCTGGTCGTGGTCGCCATCATCGTCGGCTTCATGCTGCACGACTGGCGACCGGCCACCGGCGCCGACCCGCCGGGTCTGACCGCGCAGGTCGTCATGGCTGTGTTGCTCGGCGGAGTGGCGATCCTGTCGGGCGTGCATCCGGCGGCGGCCGCGTGGGTGGTGGGCCTGACGCTGTTCGTCGCGGAACCGGGCGGGCTGGTCGAACGGCTCGAACGCCTGGTCACACCGGTCGCTGCGCTGCTCGTGGCCACGCGCGTCGAGTTGTCGCAGTTCAACGTCTGGTTGCTGCTGGCGGCATTGATCGCCTTCGGTGACGGCAAGGCGTTGGGGATGGCGATGTCGGCGCGATTGTTCGGCGGGCGCGGGTGGGCGTCGGCGTTGCGCATGGGCGCAACGGTCGCCGCCGGCGGCATCGTCCCCCTGGCCGTGGCGCTGGTGTTGCTCGAAGCCGACCTCATTGCGCAGCCGGTGTTCGGGGCGCTGGTGTTGACGACGATCATCGCCGCGGCGATGGCCCGGCCGATCATGGCCATGGTGATGAAGTTGGAACCGGCAGGTTAGGGCATCGCCCCGGTGCGCGGGTCGGCGCCGTGGTGGGCGAGGACGATGCGATCCCGGCCGGCGTGTTTGCGCAAGGCGCGGCGGGTCATGCCGGGCAACAGGCACGCCATCGACGAGCCGAAGTGCGACCACCGCGCCGGCCAGACTTCCTCGCGGGGCCGACGCAGGGCCTTGACCACCCGGCGCGCGACGTGTTCGGGCGTCTGCATGAACGCCTTGGGCGTGTTCTGGGAGATCATGTCGCGCCCGCCGATCCTGGCGCTGACTTCGAAGAACTCGGTCTTCGTGCCGATGGGATACACGGCCGTCACGTCGATGTTGTAAGGCTCGAGTTCGACGCGGATGCCGGTCGCCAGCGCATCCTGCGCCGCCTTGGTCGCCGCATAGTGGGCGTAGAAGGGCAGGCCCACGCGCCCGACGATGCTCGAGCTGATCACGATGTGCCCGTGGCCGGCCTTTTCCATGATCGGCACCGCCGCCTTGATGCAGCGGATCGTGCCCCAGTAGTTGACCTCGAAAATCCGCCGATGCTCAGCTTCGGTCAGGTCGTAGAACGGTTTCATGAACCCGTAGCCGGCGTTGGCGAACATCACGTCCAGTCGGCCGAACTCCGCCACGGTCAGGTCGACCATGTGTCGCACCTGCTGATCGTCGGCGACGTCGGTGGCCACGGCCAGGGCGCGGCGGCCGGTTGCTTCGATCTGTTTGGCGGTGGCTTCGATGCGGTCGGCCCGGCGCGCCGCAAGCACGACGTGCATCCCCGCCTTCGCCGCTTCCAGCGCCGTGGCCTGTCCGATCCCCGCCGAGGCGCCGGTGATGACGATGACCTGATCTTTTAGGTTGCGTGCCATGTGGGCAAAGTGTCGTGCCTGCACGGGGCCGACGCAAGCTCGGTCAGGTCGGCCATTGCCACAGCAGCGCGGCGACCGTGGCGATCAACGCCGCGATGATCCACCACCACCAGCGCCGACGGCGACGAGCCTGCCAGGCTTCGATGTAGGGGGCGGGTTCGAGTTGGTCGGCGGCGTCGCGGATCGCATCGGCCACCGCGTCGGCGCGATCGCAGAAGCGGCTCCGCATCACAGTGTCGGCACGATCGAGGTGGTGATTGAGCGCGGTCTTCGAGCAGTCCATGGCCCGGGCGGCTTGCGTTTCGTCGAGCTGTTCGACCCGGCGCAACAACCACGCCTCGCGCGGCTGATGGTCGAGTTGCATCAACGCGGCACGACCTTGCAGAGCAGCGTCGTGAGACTCGATGGGTTGGCTTCCGGGGGCCCACTCGCGCGCTCGCAGGATGATGTACCGATCCAGTCGTTCGGGTGCGACACGGGCCAACGTGTGCCGATCGCGCATGATGTGGTCGAACAGGGCCGCCGCCTGCTCGCTCGTCCCGGTCAACAACGATGCCAGCCGCCACGCGCGGCGCTGGCAGGCGATCCATTGGGATGAACGTGGTTGGTTCACTTTTCTTCGAGAGCGGCCCTGGCCGCCTTGGCGCGGCGGGCCCAGGTCTTTTCGCCGTCGTAGGTCAGCATCGCCGCGGCCGCGTCGAGATCGTCGGCCCAAAGCGGTTTGAACAGCGACTCCTCACTTCCGGGTTTCATGTCCTGGCCGTGGTAGGTGTCGCTGACCAGTCGCATGAGGTAGTAATGCTCCTCGCGGACCACGTGCTTGTCGACGCGATCGAACTCGATGGTGTCTTCGCCGAGGTCGGCGGTGATTTTCAGGTCGCCGTAGCCGGTCTCCTCGCGGACTTCGCGCAGGGCGGCGTCGGCGTCGGTCTCGCCGGCGTCGAGCTTGCCCTTGGGCAGGCGAATCTCGTGGAGGGTCAGCCCGTCGCGCCGCAGGTGGCGCTCGATGAGCAACACCCGCCCCGTCTCGTCCAGCACCACGCCCCCCGCCGCACGGTACCGTCGTCTTGGTAGCATGGAGTCGCCTTGGTCATTCATGAGTGAAGTATGTCCGCATTGACCTACGAAATCACGGCTCGAAGCCAGGCGTGTCACGCCCGGGTCGGCCGGGTGACCACGCGGCACGGGGCGTTCGACACGCCGGCGTTCATGCCCGTCGGCACCAAGGCCTCGGTCAAGGGCATCTTACCCGAGCAGCTTACCCGGATCGGCGCGCCGATCGTTCTGGCCAACACCTACCACCTCATGCTCCGCCCGGGCAGCGACCTGATCGCCCGGCGCGGCGGACTGCATCCGTTCATGCAATGGCACGCGCCCATCCTCACCGACTCCGGCGGATTTCAGGTCTACAGCCTCGCCGACATCAGCGCGATCGACTACGATGGCGTGACCTTCCGGTCGCACCTGGACGGCTCGAAGCAGCGCCTCAGCCCCGAACGCAGCATGCAGGTCCAGAACCAACTCGGGGCCGACATCATCATGGCGTTCGACGATTGTCCGCCAGCTTCGGATGAACATGCGCTGGTCACCAGCAGCAAGGGGACCGCTCGGCGCCGCGCCGTGTCGGCGGATGAATATGCCGAACGCAATCGCACCGCCGCCGACCGCACGGCCCGGTGGCTGGAGCGTTGTGCCGCGGCGCATGCGAGGCCGAATGACCAGTCGCTGTTCGGCATCATCCAGGGCGGCACGGACCTGGCGCTGCGGTCGCGCTGCGTGGAGCAGGTGTGCGGCGTGGACCTGCCGGGTTACGCGATCGGCGGCGTGGCGGTGGGGGAGGGCCCGGAGATGCTGGTCAAGGTCGTCGACCACACCGCGGGGTTGATGCCCGAGGCTCGGCCGCGGTACTTGATGGGCGTGGGTTACGAGCGGGACATCCTCGCGGCGGTGCGGGCGGGGGTGGACATGTTCGACTGCGTGTTGCCGACGCGCAA
>CAYYPN010000128.1:0-8027 GCA_964473545.1 uncultured Planctomycetaceae bacterium | reverse complement strand
CTGGCACGCCCAACGCCAAGCCGCCTGACCCCGCCAGGATTTATGCTCGCACACACCGCCAAGTTTTGTTCACCAAAATCCTTGACCAACCCCAAATCGTGGAGTAATATACCTAATGCACGGAGGCACCCGGGGACATGTCCATACGATGGAGCGGCCGCAAGTAGCGTAACGCTACTATCTGAGGGAAGTTAACTGAGAGCGTGGGAGTCGGGAGAAACGTGGAGAACGTTTCTCTTTTTGATATGTTGGCTCGTCGTCCATGCTGACTCAGGTAATAAGATCAAGGCTGCAACGGAACGCCGAGGCGAGAGATTTCACAAGGCGGTCCGTTGTCACTCACCAGGAAGAGATGGTTGAATCGACGGGCTCGGCGCTTGCGGGCCGATGTCCAGGTGCTTCGGCGCCAGGCATCGTGGCATGACGTGGCCCGGTCGATACCGCACTTCGCGGGCGTGCTGGTGTAGAGAGTGTGTGTTGCCGGCTGACGGGTGGGCTGACCCGCGACAACCCATCCGTCAGCCCTTTTTCATGCGCCCCCGGAAGCCTCGCGGCATCGTCGTCCCTTATCCGTCCAGACGTTGCAGGCGATAAACCGCCGGGTACAAACCGGATAGCTCGTCCTCCCCGACGATCTGCGCGGCGAACGCCGGGTTCAACGGCTGCAACCTCACCTTGCCGCCCGGCTCGAAATACACCCGCTTGAATGTCGTGTGATGGTCCGGCAACAGCCGCGCAAAACAATCGTCCCCTTGCGCCGGGGCCTTGGCCGGGCTGAACACGATCACATCTCCCTCGTGGTAATCCGGCAGCATGCTCTGGCCGACCACCCGCGCCGCAAAGGCTTGCCCATCCGTCAGATCCGGCACCGCCACGTACTCGTCGGCCACCCGCGCCGGGTAGTCCAGGTCGGTGAATTCCGTCGGATATCCCGCCGCCACCCGGTTGATCAGCGGCACGGTGAACCCCACACTCGCCAGCCGCTCGATGTTGGCGGTGTGTTCGTCGAGCCATTGGCGAAGCTCGCCGGTGCGGTACATCGCATCCAGGTCGCGCGCGCCGTTGGGCGCCGCTCGGTCGGAATTCTTCAACAGCGCCGCGATCGAGCGGCTGCGCGCCGCCAACGCCGCCACTTCCGCGCGCACCGTCGCCGGGGTCCGCTGCCACTGGCCCTGACGCACCAGCTCGCCCGACGCGATGCCCAGCGCCTCTTCCAGCCGCTCGAGCACCCGCCGGCTCGGGGGATTGTCCAGCCGCCCGGTCTCCATGCCCGACAGGTACCCCTTGCTGCAGCCGACCGCCTCGGCGAGCTGGGCGAGGGTCCACCCCAGCGCCTTGCGACGCCGCCGCACAATCTGTCCGACAGTCTCCACGGTCGGTGTCCCCTGATCTTTTATACGCGGCCTTGACGTTAGGGTATTGTATGGTATACTGTCCTGTCAAGTTCAATGATTGGTGAACTTACCGGCCAGGGACTCGATTCATCCAACTCAGCTTCCGGAGGACGCGATGACCACCGCTCAAGCCTCTCAAACCCACCCCAGCCAATCGGTTACCGGACCCACCCCCCAATTCACCGCCTCGCCTCAGCATCGCCAGACCCGCCCCGAAGGCCCCCCCGAGGCCGATGCACGCCATGCGATTCGCCGCCATCTGGCCGACCGGGCCCTGCTGCGGATCGACTGGCTGGATGACGATGAAAAGACGCTCGTGCGCCAGGTCATCGCCCACGGCGTGCAGCCGGCCGCCGTCGCCCGGCTGACCGGTGTGCGGACCCGTACCGTGCAGCATCGGCTTCAACGCATCGTCCATCGACTGGCTTCCGACGCGGCGGGGATTGTGATCCGCGGCCAGGGCGTCTGGGAACCCTCGGTCGCCCACGTTGCCCTGCTCGTCTGGGTGCGCGGGCTGACCTATCAGCAAGTGGCCGACCGCACCGGCCTGAGCATGCACACCGTCCGGCAGAAGGTCCAGGTTGCGCGCGGACTCATCATGGCCGACCCCCGCAAACGCGCCCGCCCACCGCAGTGAACACGCCGGGTCGCGCGGATTACCCGGCCCGGCAAGCCAAGAGCCTCGAACCGAACGGACACATTCACCTTTGCATTTCCGGGAGAAACCCATGTCTGCAAGCATCAACTTGTCGTTGAGCTGTTCGTATGCCACCGCGGTCGAGCCGTCGCAGCGCGTTTGCGAACTGGCGTCGATGTTCGGCCTGGGGGTCGACGAAACCAAAACCATCGAGGTCGTTCCACCTTTGAACCTGGCGCTGGCGCCGGGGCGGGTGGTGTTCATCACCGGCGCCTCGGGCGGCGGCAAGTCGACCCTGCTGCGATTGATCCGGAACGAGCTGGCGGCGCGGGATGAGGTGAACGTCATCGACTTCGCCGCGCTGGCGCCGACCGACAGCGCGTTGCCGCTGATCGAATCCGTGGCCCCGACGTTGGAACAGGCGGCCGAGCGTTTGGCCCTGGCCGGGTTGAACGATGCGTTTGTCATGCTGCGCCGGCCGGCGGAGTTGTCCGACGGTCAGCGGTATCGGCTGCGACTGGCCCTGGCGATCGGGGCGTCGTCGTCGTCGGAGGCCTGGCCGATCGTGCTGGCCGACGAGTTCGGGTCGACGCTGGATCGGCTGACCGCGCAGGTCATCGCCCGCAACATCCGCAAGTGGACCACCCGCCGCGGCGTCACGTTCATCGCCGCCACGGCTCACGATGACCTGTTGGAAAGCCTCGACCCCGACACGCTGATCATTCAGCGGGTCGGCGGGCAAATCGACATCCGCGAAAAGGAGAACCGGTCATGAGCAAACTTCCGGGGAAACGGTTGGTGTTGCGCCACGGGTCGATGGCGGACTACCGGGCGCTGGCGGCGTTTCATTACCTGCGGCATGCGCCGGTGACGGCGACGCGGGTGTGGACGCTGGTCGATCCGACGCCCGGCGTGATCGAACGGTGGGATGACCGGGCCTGGTCGGGCGCCGTGGTTGCGGTGCTGGTCGAGTCGTTGCCGGCGCTCAGTTGCGCGTTGCGGGACTGGGCGCTTCGGGATCGTTACCGCGGGTGGTCGGACCGCGGCGCGGCGGCGCGGTTGCTCAACGCGGAGATGCGCTGCATCAGCCGCGTGGTCGTGCATCCGCAATGGCGCGGGCTCGGGTTGGCGGTGCGGCTGGTGCGGCAGGCGATCGACACGATGACCACGCCTTACCTCGAGGCATTGGCGTCGATGGGGCGGGTCCATCCGTTCTTCGCCCGGGCGGGCATGGCCGAGTACCACCGCCATCACCATCGGCGCGACCAGCGGTTGATCGATGCGATGCACCACGTCGGCCTCGAGCCGTGGCGACTGGCCTGCGTTTCGCGCGTGCGGGAGATGATCGAAACCGAAACGATCGGCCGAAGCGAGGCGGCGCTGTTGCGGCATGAGCTGGCGCGGTGGGCCGGTCGTGACTTGAGCCTGGAAGCACAACTGATCCGGGGGCGCGACTCGCTGTTGAGTCGGCCCGTTTACTACCTCGTTCAACGGGAGAACACATGAACGACGCAATCCAACACATCACGATGATCGACCTGGCCCGTTTACGCGGGCATCCGCTGAACAGCAACGCGATGCCGACTGAACGGTTCGAGAAACTCAAGGCGCACATCGACCGCACCGGTCGCTACCCGCCCTTGATCGTGCGGCCGAGCACGGATGATCCCGGCGTCTGGCAGGTGTTGGATGGTCACCACCGCTGGCGTGCGCTCGAGGAGTTGGGCCAAGCACAAGCGGCGTGCACGGTGTGGGAGGTCGATGATGACGAAACGCTGGTGTTGCTGGCGACGTTGAATCGGCTGGAAGGGGCGGACGATCCGCGTAAGCGGTCGGCGTTGCTTCGGGAGATCGGGGATCGGCTGGCGACGAGTCGGTCGAAGCTGGCGAAGCTGTTGCCGGACAAGCGGCCGGACCTGGAGAAGATGCTGTCGTTGGCCGCCCCGCCGCCGCGGCCGCGGCCGGCGCCGCCGCCGGCGGACCTGCCCAGGGCGGTGCATTTCTTTTTGATCGAATCGGATCGCAAGCGTTTGGAGGCGAGCCTGTCGCGGATCGGCGGATCGCGCGAGCAGGCCCTGATGCAACTGGTCACACAACCGGAGGGTTGATCGAGATGAAACGGCAGAGAATTCCGCGGGGACGTAAGCGCATGCTCCAGGTTCTGTTCGAGCGTGACGCGAATCTTTCACATGCGGCCGAGGTGATGGGCGTGAAGGTCGATCGGCTGGCCCGGGTGGTCGACGACGAGCAGTTGCTGCGCACGATCACGTTGCTGCGACTGATCGGCGGGCTGTGGTCGGAGCAGACCGACAAGGACTTTCGCTTCCACGCCAAGGGTCGGTTGCTGGAGTTGTCCCAGACGACCGACTCGCCGGAGACGGCCCGCAAGGCGTGCGTGGATATCCTGAATCACACGCAGACGGTCGACGACCCGATGGGGCGTTTGCTGGAACTGGCGCACGAGATGACCGAGGACGACGCCAGCTACGAGCCGGAGGTGATGACGGCGCGGCTGCGCGAGCGCGGGTTGGCGGGCATGCTGCCGTCGCTGCGCCAGACCCAGGAGGAGGATGACCAATGAGCAAGGCGAGCTTGCGCAGGGCGTTGTGTCGGATGCGCCCGAGGGACGCCGCCCAGTTGCGCGGGTGGGTGGCCGAGGCGTTGGACGTGGATGTGCCGGCGGCACCGATGTGCCCGGGCCACGCGACGCCCATGGACTACCTGGCGCACACGTTTTTCGAGCGGGGCGATGTGCTGGTCTGGGCCAACCGCGGCGGGGGCAAGACGTTCTACGGCGCGGTGGCGACGTTGCTGGACCTGATCTTCAAGCCCGGCGTGAACGTGCGGATCCTGGGCGGGAGCCTGGAGCAGTCGGCGCGGATGCATGGGTATCTCGTGGGCCTGGTCGATCGACCGGGCCTGCGGGAACTCGTCGACGGCAAGGTCACCCGGCGGCGGCTGAAGTTCGTCAACGGCAGCGCGGCGGAACTGCTGGCCCAGAGCCAGAAGTCCGTGCGCGGCCAGCGGGTTCAGAAGCTGCGCTGCGACGAGGTCGAGCTGTTCGACCCGGACGTGTGGGACGCGGCCCAGTTCGTCACGCGCGGTGCGTGGTGCGGGAAGACCTACGTGCGGGGCGCGCTCGAGGCGTTCAGCACGATGCATCGGCCGTTCGGGTTGATGCACGAGCTGGCCGAGCGTGCGAGGACGACGGGCAACCCGCGCCTGGTGCGCTGGTGCGCGTTGGATGTGATGGAGCGTTGCGCCGCGACGACGTGCGAAGGCTGCGGGTTGTGGGACGACTGCGGCGGGCGGGCGCGGGGCAACCGCGGTGTGCAGGCGGCCGACGGGTTTAAGGGGTTCGTGCAGGTCGAGGACGTGGCGCGACAGATGGAGCGGACCAGTCGCCAGCTTTTCGAAAGCGAGATGCTCTGTCGGCGGCCGAGCGCGTCGGCGGCGGTGTACCCGGGCTTCGACCCGGCGAGGCACGTGCGCGGCATCGAGGTCGACCGGACGTTGCGCTGGATCGGCGGGATGGACTTCGGCCTGCGCAACCCGTTCGTCATGCTGTGGGCGCAGGTGCGGCCGACCGAATCGGGCCCGCGGGTGGAGGTCGTGGATGAGTATGTGCAGAGCGAGCGGATCGTGGCGGAGCATACGAAGGAGATGCAAGCGCGCCGCTGGCCGCGCCCGGCGTGGGTGGGGGTGGACCCGGCGGGGCGGCAGCGGAGCTTCGACTCGGGCGTGAGCACGATCGACCTGTTGCGGCGCGAGGGCTGGCGGGTCCGGGCGGCAAGGGTCGGGCTGGAGTCGGGCGTGGAACTGGTGCGCTCGATGCTCGACCCGGCCGACGGCCGCGACGCGAGGCTGGTGATCGATCCGCGGTGTCGGCGGTTGATCGAGGCGATGGCGGGGTATCACTTCGACCCGGAGAACGTGCGCAGTGCCGTGCCGATCAAGGACGGGCACGACCATGCGGTGGACGCGCTGCGTTACATGCTGGTGAACCAGGTGCGCGGCGGGGGCAGGGCGGAGGTGGTGGCGTATTGAGGGAGAAGGCGGAAGGAAGAAGGAAGAAGGCGGAAGGAAGAAGGAAGAAGGGAGAAGGAAGAAGGAAGAAGGGAGCCCGGTCAAGGCTCAACTGCTCGCGCAGTTGAACCATGACCGGGCTTGGGGGTGTTGTGATTTACACCAGTTCGGTGATGGCCCAGAGGGCGAGGGCGGCGGCGATCATGGCGGCGATGATGACGGCGGCGAGGCGGGTCGCTTCGAAGGGGAGGCGGCGCAGGTCTTCGAGTTTGAGGGCCTTGTAGACCACGGCGATGGCCAGGGCGACGGGGATGATCAGCCACATCCAGTGGTCATGCAGGTCGAGCGGTTCGAGGAACGGCCGCCAGGCCAGGGTCATGATCGCCGGGAGGATCAAGGTCATGATCCCGACTCCCGTTGGGCGACGTAGCCACGTGGCGTCTGGGGTCTGGCCGCGTGCTTGGGGTCGGCGCGGAAGAGCACGTCGATGATGACCAGGAGGTTGAGCATGCCGGCCAGGGCGCAGTAGAGCGTGCCGAGCTCGTTGACGCGGCCGACCGAGCGGACGTAGGGCAACTGGTTGAACTCGGGCGGCTGGCTGGCGGGGAAGGGGCGGTCGGCGAGTTGGGTTTCGGTGCGGAGCTTGAGGCGCTGGCTGACGGTGTCGAGATAGAAGGTGGCGGGCCCGGCGAGGACCTGACCGGCGTACCAGAGGCGGTCCTCACGGCGATCGATGACGTCGATGCCGCCGATGAGCAGACCGGCGGTGTAGAGGCAGACGAGGGTGACCATGATGATCAGGCCTCGGGCGCGTTGGCCGAGGACGATGTGTCCGAGTCCGGGCAGGAGCCAGGCGAAGACGACGGCGACGGCCGCGCGGGGCGCGGGCGTGTTGCGAGCGTGGGGTTGCTCGGCGTTGTCGGGGTGGTCGTTGGATGCCGATGGCATGGCGCGTGAGGATGATGCGGAGGATGCGGGTTATGCGGGTGGGGTAAAAAAAGGGGTATTGACACGCCGCAGGCTTAGGTTAGTGTACCGCGAAGTTACGGGCAAGCCGCGCGTCGGCGGGCCTATAAGAAGGGTCTTGCCGGGCGTAAGAAAGCGACGTTCGGCCCACGTACAGGGAGTCCGCTCATGCTCAGTTTCGTCGATGAGAAGGATTGGGCGGCCATGCTCGGCGCGTCCGCATGGCCTCCGGCCAGTCCGCTGCGTGCTCTGGGTGATGAGGATGACGAGGTGGATTCGGAAGACTTTTTTGACGATGAAGAGGATGACAGGGACGACCTCGACGACGAAGACCTTGACGAGGACTTCGACGACGAGTTCGACCTGGACGACGACGACGACGACGACCTCGACGTCGATGAGGATGATGATGGCTGACGGTCGGGCCCGGGTTGCCGGCGCGACCGATCGGTCGGGCCTTTGCCAACTCAGGAGCTTCGACATGTCAGACCAGCCTGCCGAGACCCCTTCCCAGCAGACCGAGCGGCGCGCCGACAACGCCAACCCGGACGGCCGACGGCAATCGGTGGTCGACCGGCGCAGCGGCCTGGACCGGCGCGACATGGCCAGCCGCCCCGGCAAGGACGCCTCAGGCCTGCGGCGTTTGCGCGGGCCCGGGCGGCGTCGCCCCGAGTTCAATCGCGCCGCCGAGGAAGGCGAGTTCACCGACGAGCAGTTTTTGTTCGTCATGGCCATCGAAGCGTTCAAGCGAGCCAACCAGAAAACCTTCCCCACCTGGACCGAGGTGCTCGAAGTCATCCGCAAGCTCGGCTACCGCAAGACGCAGGCGTCGATCCTGAACCTGCCCAACACCGAGGACTGGCGCGAATCGCCCGACACGCCGGCGATGCCCGCCAAACCCAAGGACGAGGCCAACCGCGAAGATGACGAGGACGTCAACGACAACGACCTCGATGCGCTGTTCAATCCGGATGACTGATCGCCGGCTGCCGGCGCGGCCACGG
>CAYYPN010000127.1:0-8047 GCA_964473545.1 uncultured Planctomycetaceae bacterium | reverse complement strand
CGGCGGCGTCAACGGGTCGATCGGCATCTTGCCCGCCCGTTGCGGCGATTGCCGGGGGGGTGGCGGATCGTGCGACGCTTGCGCGGGTCGACGCCCGTCGCCCACACGCCGCGACAGATCAAGGGCCGCAACTTCGAGGTCCCCGGTTGCGGCGCGATGCTGCTGACCGAGTCCGCCGATGAACTGGCCCACTACTACACCCCGGGCGTCGATGTGGGCGTCTTCGAAGGGGTCGACCAACTGGTCGAGAAGGTCCGTCACTATCTGGCCAATCCCGACGAGCGCGAGGCGGTCGCCCGGGCCGGCCACGAACGGACACTGAACGCACACACATATCAGCACCGGTTCACCGAGATCTTCGAGGCGATGGGGCTTGGCGGCATCACCGACCAGCGAAAGGCGGCATAGGCGGCGATGAATCCACCGAAGGTCACATGGTTGCTGCCGGTGCTCAACGGGATGCCCTATCTCCGGCAGACGCTGGCCTCGATCGCCGGGCAGTCCTACGGCCATCACGAGTTGCTGGCGTGGGACAACGGCTCGACCGACGGATCGGTTGACGAGTTGCGGCGTTGGGTGCCGCATCGTTTGCCGGGGCGCGTGATCACGGGCGAACCGCTGGGCCTGGGCGCGGCGCTGGCGCGGATGGTCGAGATGAGCCGGACCGAGTTGTGTGCCCGCATCGACGCCGACGACATCAACGAACCGGATCGCCTGGCCCGACAGGTCGAGCGGATCACCTGCGACCCGGACCTGGTGCTGGTCGGGGCGAACATTCGAAAGATCGACGCATCGGGCGAGGAGCTGGGGTTCAGCGACGTGCCGCTCGATGACGCGGAGATTCGGTGGGCGCTATGGTTTTTCAACCCGTTGAAGCACCCTGCCGTTTTGTTTCGGCGCGATGCGGTGCTGGCCGCGGGCAACTACCGTGACATCAAGCCCGGCCAGGACTATGACCTGTGGCTGCGACTGGCACGCCGGGGACGCATGATTAATTTTCCCGAGCCGCTCGTCCGGTATCGTGAACACGAAGCCAGCGTGACAGCGCAGCGCACCACCGGCATCCACGAGACATTTCAGGCTATTGCCATCGACACCGGGGCCTCGACGTACCCGGCGATCGGCCTGGAGGCCGGCCTTCGGCTGCGCGAGTTGCTGCGGCCCGGTTCGACGATCGCCGCGCAGTGGGCCGACCTCCGCAACCACCGGCGCCTTGCGATCGCCGCCGCGCGGCAACTGGGCCTGGACCCCGCCGGTTTCCGCCGCACCAGCCTCTACGCCAGCCAGCGCCGCCGTTTGTGGCGTAGTTCGCTCAGCCGGTCGGCCACGTTGCGAGCCGTCAGCAGGCGCTGGCGACGCCTGAATGGAACCGGCCCGCCGCGCGGCCCGCAACTGAGCGGCAGCACACTGGAGCAGACGAACATCACGCTGCTGACCCGTATGTTCTGGCCGGATGCCTTCGGCGGGGTGGAGCGGCGGACACGGCGCATGGCCGAAGCCTTCACCGAAGCCGGCGTGGACGTGCGCGTCATCACCCAGCACAAGGAACCGGCCGCGCCGATGCAATGCGATCGCGTGGACCCGGGTTACACCGTCACGCGACTCGCCGGGCCTGGCATCGGCTGGCGATGGCGTTGGCGGGATCGGGTCGTGGCGCAATGGTGGGCCCGCGCCATCCGGCAGCACGGTGGAGCGGGCTGGCTCTGGGCAACCGACCCCCTGCCCGCCGCGGGCGCGATCCTGGCCGGCGCCGGTCACCGCCTGATCTTCAATCCGCCATGGTGTACCGCGGGGTTGCGGGATGTCCACCGCTGCTATCCGGGCGTCGGGCTGTACAGGACGCGCTGGTGGCTGCACCACCTCGAACGGAAGGCTTACCGCCATGCGGCCAAGGTCGTCGTCGCGTCAGGCAATGTGCTGGACCAGTTCCGCAGCGCGTACGGTGATCGCGCGGCGTTGAACGTGGTCCAACACGGAGTGGAACAACCGCCGCAGCCCGCCGTCTCGCGTGCCGAACAGCGGCAACGTTTCGGGCTGCCGGCGGATGCGTTCGTCATCGGCCTGGTGGCGCGGCTCGATCCCTGCAAGGACGTGCCGTTCCTGCTCAAGGCCATGCGGGACGCCGGTGATGTCGCCGGGTATCTGTTGCTCGCCGGTGAGGGTCCCGATCGTGAACGCATCGAACAACTGGCACACACCTGGGGCCTCGGTGATCGTTTGTGCGCGGTGGGGCATCAGTCCGATCCATTCGCTGCATACCGGGCGTCCGACGTCGTCGTGCTTCCCTCGATTTATGAAGCGTTCGGCAACGTCGTGCTGGAAGCCATGGCGGCCGGCGTGCCGGTGATCGGTCGGCGGCGGAGCATCGATCCGCATCGCCCGGTGCTGGTGGCCAACGAGGAGTTGATCGAACACGGCCGGACCGGTTACCTGGTCGATGCGCACGACCCGGCGGACCTGGCCGACCGGCTGCGTCTTTTGGCTTCGGATCGTTCACGCCTGCAGCGGATGGGGCTGGCCGCTCAGGCGCACGTGGCCCGGCGGTCGTGGGCGCATGCCATTGACGAGTACCTTGCGGTGCTTGGGGACATGGTGCGTGATCAGCCGCCGTTCGCCGCCGCCGCGTGACTGCGGACATCCCAATGCCGTCGATCAAACCATCCAGTGTGACAGGTCGCGGCCCAGCCAGCGGGCGAATTGTTCATTGGGTTCGCGGTAATAGTCCAGCAGTTCGGCTCGCGTCTGGGGCTGCATCGGCGGCGGGACGGCCTGACGCTCGGCGGCACGAGCCATCGGGCTGCGACGAACGCATGCATAGATCGCGTTGCGCACCGGCCGGGGCAGCCGCGCGCCCAGCGCGCCGATGATGGGCAGGCGGCGCAGCGGCGCCAAGGCCTCCCGGCGCGCCACCGTATGCCGCCAACGCCTGGCCTCGTTGGCCACGAGCGGCTCGTCCGGCAACACCGCCCGAACGACCCCGATGTGGCGGCAGACTTTGGCCAGCGTCTCGGCCGGTCGGTTCTGCAACTCCTCGAGCGTCAGCACCAGCAACGACTCGCGCGGGAAATGTGCCAGGTATCGCTCGATGATCCGCATGTAGCAGCCGCCCAGGACGCAACGCTCATCCTCGCGCAGGTACTGCTCGAAAGTCAGGCCGTACCCTTCGCGCCGGCCGGCGATCTGGTCGCACTTGATCTGCTCGCAGTAAAACGAGTACGCCCGGTCCACCGGGTGGCGAACGAGGTAGATCAACCGCGCCCCGGGCAGGTCACGGCCGATGCGGTCGACGATGGTGTCCAGGTCGGCTCGGGGCGTGCCGCAACTGTAATTGGTCGAGGCTTCACCGCAGACCTGGTCGGCCGCGGCGTCGGCGAACAGCGAACGATACCACCGCTCGCCCCGGTCGTAGTGACCGGCGAAATACTCCGGCTCCTTCGGACGGGCCATGAACACACCCGGCTGCGCGTCCAGGTATTGCCACAAGGTGGTCGTACCGGCCTTGGCGGCGCCGATGACCAGGAAGTCGGGCATCCGGCCGACCGCGGACGTCGGGGTTATCGATTCGGCGGCGATCGCCTGAGACATGCTATTGAGCTTCGACCAACGGCGGCGTTCATCTACAGCCCATCGCTTCGGATCGGGGTCGTTGGAGTTATCGAACGTCCGGCCGTCAGGATGAGGCGGGCTCAGGGTCGGCCTGGCCGGAGAAGATCCAGGCCGTCGCGGTGATGGTGAGGAACACGGTGATGCCGGCGATGTCCACCAGCCAGTCGGGCATTCCCGCGTAGCGACCCGGGATGAAATGCTGGGCGATTTCATCCGCCCCGGCGAACAGCGCCATGATGAACCAGCTCGTGACGAAGCGACCGCCCAGCGAGAGAGCGAGCACCGCGGCAAGGGAACCGTACGCCATGAAATGGCCCACGACCCGGACCTGCTCGTCATTGAGCCCGGCCATGCCGAGGTCGCCGGCGAGTCGGGGCGCGGCCCAAAGCACGCCGACCATCGTGGTCAGCACGAGCACGCCGCCGATGAGGCGGAGGCGGTGACGCGGGATGCCGGGAACGCTCGCCATGATTGAACCCCTGATGCGGCTGATCTGGCCGTAAGAGGTTCAAGCGACATACCCAAGGCGTCCCCCCTTTTTTAATCCGTTTATTTCCAGTCGTTTGCAATTGATGTCGCCGGGATGGTCTGATCGGCATGTTGCGATGAAGCAACACCACCGCCCCCTCGTGGTGCGTTCGAGCAACGGCTGCGTGTGGAGGCGACACGATGGACAGGCCGATACCAGTGCTAGCTCGGAGAGGCGCCGCGATGACGACTGCGACCCCCATTCAGACCACGGCCGACCAGGCCCCGCGCCGATCGATCGGCGACCCGGCTTTGTTGCCGACATTCCTGGGCATCGGCGCCCAGCGCGCCGGGACGACGTGGCTGCACGAATGTCTGGATGAACACCCGCAGGTGTTTGTGCCCGAGCTGAAGGAACTGAACTTCTTCGGACAGGACAACGGCTATGAACTGGCCGACTACCTGGCGCACTTCGGCGGGAGCGAGACGGCCAGGGCGCGGGGTGAGATCACGCCGACCTACATGTGCGACGCCGCCGCCGTTGATCAGATCGCCGAGTTCCTGCCGAACGTGCGGCTGTTCGCGGTCCTGCGTGAGCCGATCAGCCGCGCCTACTCCGCCTACCAGTTGTTCCAGGCCGAGCGCTACGGCCAGCGGCCCTTTGCCGAGGTCTGCACACCCGACAGCGACCTGGTGCGCTACGGCCGATACGCCGAGCAATTGCGGCGCATTCAACAACGCTTCGCCCCGGAGCAGTGGAAGGTGTTTCTGTACGACGATGTGGTCGCCTCGCCGCTGGCGGTGCTGCGGGAGATCTTCACGTTCATCGGGGTCGACGGCGAGTTCGTGCCGACGTGCGTGCAGCGCCGCTATAACCGCATCATGTTCCCCACCATCCAACGTCGGTTGGGACAACTGGGACTGACCTGGGCGGTGGAAAGATTCAAGCGAACGGCGATGGGCGACTGGGTGCGACGCGCTCATGCCCGGAATGGTCAACGCGCCGACGATGTGATGTCAGCGACCGACCGCCGGCGGATCGCCAACTACTTCGCCGACGACATCAATCGGTTGGAAAAGATGCTCGGGCGTGACCTGTCGGCGTGGCGGGCCGGTTGATCAGCACAGGCAACGGGCGATGCTCGGGCCGATGCCGCGCGTCACGCACACCGGCAGCCGCCGCCAGATCCGAATCGCCAGGGCAAAACGATCTTCCTCGCGCGAGGCCGAGGCCACATCACGGCCAAGGGCGCACGACTGCCAGCCCAATTCATGCGGCGCCGCCCCCCACTGCTTCTTGAACCGATGCGGCCCGCTGTCGATCGTGCTGCGGCCGAAGTCGAAGGTCGCCGAACCGCGCTCGGCGGCCCGCTTGAGCATGGCCCAGTACAACGCCATGTTGGCGTTGGTGAAGTTGAACTGACGCAGTGACGAAGCGCTGGGGACCTCCGTGACGCCGTGGCTGTGCACCAGCAGTCCCGCCGCCATCACCTGTCCGTCGCGCTCGGCGATCACCAGCTCGGCGTCGTCCTGAAAATGGTGCAGGATCGCTCGGAACAACTTGCGGGGCAACACCGGCGTGCCCAGGTCACGCATGTTCTGCGCGAAGACGGCGAAAAACGCATCCAGCAACTCCACCCCGCCCACGCGGCAGGTCACGTCCTGCTTCTCGGCTTTGCGGACCAGGTTGCGCACCTTCGAAGGGATCGCGTCCCACATCCGGTCGGCACCATCGGCCAGGGCGAGCGTCATCCCGACCTTGTCGCGGCGGATCGGGGTGAGCCGATCCATCCCCAGCGGCTGACGATGGCGCAGCTCGATGCTGCCGGCCGACGTCTTTCGCGCCACTTGGCTCGCCCGTTCGAGCAGGGCTTCGGCGACGGCGTCATCCTCCGCCAGCACGCCCGCCTCATTGACATACGGCAACGACACGACGCGCCGGCCGAACAGGAGGCTGCGCGAAACGACCATCGGCAGCCAGCCCACGATCTGCCGATCCCGCCAGGCGCTGATCGGGGCCGGGCGATGGCCCAGGCCTTCGCGCAGCACCGTCAACCAAACGGGTCGATGTCCCTGCGCACGATCCGGGTGGGCCGCGACGAACGCTTCGACCGCGGCGGGATCAATGGGGCAGGTGTGCAGTTGCATCGCAGGTCCTTCCGGTCAGGCCGCCATCGGTTGCGCCTCGAATGCCGCATCGCCGGCATCACCGCACAGCCTTTCGTATTCCCGCATCATCTGCTCCATCCGCGCGGCGAAGCTGAAGCGGGTTTCGATGCGATGTCGAGCTTCATCGGCGTATTGTCGGCCTAACGCCGCATCGTTCATGAATCGCTGCAACGGATCCAACCAGCCCCCGACATCATCGCTCAGCAACACGCCGCATCGCCCGCCATCGAGCAGGTCACGATTGGCCCCGACGTCCGTCGCGGCCACCGGCACTTCCAACGCCATCGCTTCCAGCAACACGTTGGGCAGGCCCTCGCGTTCGCTGGGCAACACCATCAGGTCCATCGCCTCGTACCACGGGTGAACCGGCATCCGCCAGCCGCAGAACCGCACCGTGTCGTCGAGCCCCAGCGCGGTGGTGCGCTGTTGCAGCGCCTGGCGCTGGGCCCCGTCGCCGATGATCAATACCTGCAGGCCCTGGCGGTGCCGGCGGAGCTGCGGCAGGACGTCGAGCAGGCGATCGATCCGTTTCTGAATGCTCAGCCGCCCGACGAACCCGATCGTCAGGCGATCCGGGTCCAGGCCGAGGCGACTTCGCGCTTCGGCGGGCGACTGCGTGCGCACGAATTTGTGCGGCTCGATCGCATTGGGCACGTAACGCACCCGATGCGCGGCCACACCGATCACACGACACCGCTCGGCCAGCGCCTCGGAGACGGTGATGACCCGGTCGTATCGCGGCAGCACCCGCTGGTCGACGTGGCGATACAGCTTCAGCCGCCAGGTCTCGTCGGTCCACAGGTGCACGGTGGAGATCAGCTTCATCGGCCGACGCCGGCGCAACAGCAGGCCGATCAGGTTGGACTTGTAGTCGTGGCCGTGCCAGATGTCGATGTCCAGTTCGTCGCACAGCCGGGCCAGGCGGCGCACGGTGCGCCAATCGACGGGCCCCCGCTCCTCGATCAAATGCAGCGGGCAATCAAGCTCGGCGGCGCGTTGGCACAGCTCGGCATTGGCCGGATTCCCCACGGGTGTGATGTAAGCGACATGCATTTGACAGCGCGCCGGGTCGGCGTAGCCCGGCGAGTGGAGAATCGTCTTCTCCGGGCCGCCGCCCGTACCGGCCATCACCCGCACGTGCAGCACGTTCGGCGGGCGGTTCGCGATCGGGATGTTGGTACGCCTGATGCTCATGAGCGATCACCTAAGCGGCGGCGCGGCGCGCCCCGTCGGTCCTTTCCCGAAGGATGGTGTCGAAGTACGCGGCTTTCACCGACCAATCCTCATGGTCGAGTCGGCGGCGGGCGCGGGCCTGCGCGGCCGGCAACCCCTCCGCGGCGCGACGACGCACCCGCGCCGCAAACCGCTGGACCGCCACGACGTCACAGGCATCGGCCCAGTCCGTCACCGCCGGCAACGGCGTGCAGACCACCGGCCGGTCCGTCGCCAGGTACTCGGTCAGCTTCAGCGGCTGCATCGCCTCGGTCACCATCATGCGCCGGTACGGCATGATCAGCACGTCGGCCGCCGCCGCCACCGCCGGCAGTTGTCCCGCATCGACCGGGCCGGTCAGATGCACGTCGGGCATATTGAGCAGGTCGGTCACGTCGCCCTGAGTCGGACCGACCAGCGCCACACTCACATCACCGCCGCTCGTCAATGAACGCAGCACCTCACGATCCAGTCGTTCGTCGATCAATCCCCAATACACCGCGCGAAACCCGGCCATGGACCGGACGGTCCCGGCGACTTCGCCGGACGGGGGCGATTGACGCCATTGAGCCAGATCGATGCCGTGCGTCAG
>CAYYPN010000126.1:0-8134 GCA_964473545.1 uncultured Planctomycetaceae bacterium | reverse complement strand
ACCTTCTACCTTCTACCTTCTACCTTCTACCTTCTACCTTCTACCTTCTACCTTCATCCTTCTCTTTCGGCTGCCAACCTGACACCCCCGGAAGCCCCCGCCGCCGCACCTGACAGCCGCCCCCGGAGGGGGGTCCGACGCAATCAACCATAACTCGCTGCAATCAAGTATTTTACGAATTACCCCCTTTCCGGGGGTCTGGCCCGGACCTTGCCACGGGTGTCGTGTTTGACCGGAGGTTTGCGCGGTGGTTGCAGCGGCGTATCGTGAAAACTCGAATCCGGGCCCACGCGGCGAAGGCCGCGACGCTATCGGTTCCCGGGGGCGGCTGAACGTCCTCGTCACCGACCGGGGCCAGCGCTGGGCCGCCCAGCTCCCCCGCCTGCTCGCCCCGCAGGGCGTCCACGCCCTCCGCGCCGAGACCTGCGACCAGGCCCTCGAGCTGATCGAAGCCACCCCCATCCACGTCGCCGTCGTCGACATGTACCTTGACACCGGCGCCGACGTCCGCCCGTCCGCCGAGCGCCTGCCCGGCGGGCTCAAGCTCCTGCAGATCATCCAGCGCTTCGAGGGCCGGCCACCCGCGGTCATGGTCGTCCGCTCCCGCCGCTTCGACGCCCGCATCGACGATTTCGTCCTCGCCCAGGCCCTCAAGCTCGACGCCTTTTCCGTCCTCGACCAGCCGGTCGACCTCGAACAGATGCTCGTCGTCCTCCGACGCGCCCTCGAACGCTACTTCAACGGCCACTGGCCGACGTGAATAAACAACCACAGAGACACAGAGTCACAGAGAAGAATGGGAAAATGAATAGATCAGAGAGGTCTTAGTTTAATAGGGTTCTCCGGCGAGTCCCCTAGTCTGGGAACGTTACGAGACAAAGAACAATGGTTTCTCAAACCAAAGGTGTAAGTTCGAATCTCGCAGACATCCTTACTAAATCAATAACCTCTGTGTCTCTGTGCCTCTGTGGTTAATCAAAAAACCAAGCCAACCTTTTTTGGAGAATCAGCCCATGCCTGCGAAAAACCTGAAGATCAAGCCCCTCGGTGATCGCCTTGTCGTCAAGCGCCTCGAGCCCGAAACCAAAACCGCCTCCGGCATCTACCTGCCCGAAAGCGCCAAGGAAAAACCCCAGCAGGCCACCGTCCTCGCCGTCGGCGATGGCAAGGTCAACGAATCCACCGGCCAGCGCAACCCCCTGCCCGTCAAAAAGGGTGACACCATCCTCCTCGGCAAATGGGGCGGCACCGAAATCAAACTCGGCGACGAAGAAATCATCATCGTCAACATCGACGACGTCATGGCCGTCGTGGAATAACCCCCGGCCCTGAAATGGCGCGGCTCGCTTCAGCGGGCCGCAACCGCGACCCCCAATCTCAACCACAAGCAGACCAACGGAGATACTCACCATGCCTGCCAAGAAAATCGTATTCGACACCGATGCACGCGACGCCATTCGTCGCGGCGTCAACAAACTCGCCCAGGCCGTCAAGGGCACCCTCGGACCCTCCGGACGCGTCGTCGTCATCGAAAAATCCTACGGCTCGCCCACCGTCACCAAGGACGGCGTCACCGTCGCCAAGGAGATCGAACTCAAGGATCCCTACGAAAACATGGGCGCCCAGTCGCCAGCAAAACTTCCAACGTCGCCGGCGACGGCACCACCACCGCCACCATCTACGCCGAATCACTCTACGAAGAAGGCCTCCGCAACGTCACCGCCGGCGCCAACGCCAACCAGCTCAGGCGCGGCATCGACCAGGCTGTCGCCTGCGTCATCGATGAACTCAAAAAACTCAGCAAAAAAGTCGACGCCTCCGACCAGATCGCCCAGGTCGGCACCTGCAGCGCCAACCAGGATGAGACGATCGGCCAGATGATCGCCCAGGCCATGGAAAAGGTCGGCAAGGATGGCGTCATCACCGTCGAAGAAGGCAAGAGCCTCGAAACCTACGTCGACCTCGTCGAAGGCATGCAGTTCGACAAAGGCTACCTTTCCCCGCATTTCGCGACCGATTCGTCCGCCATGGAAGCGGTCCTCGAAGATGCCTACGTCCTCGTCCATGAAAAGAAACTGTCCAGCGCCAAGGACCTGATCCCGATCCTCGGCAAGGTCGCCGAACAGGGCAAGCCCCTGCTCATCATCGCCGAGGATATCGACGGCGAAGCCCTGGCCACGCTGGTCATCAACAAGCTGCGCGGCATCCTCCGCGTCGCCGCCGTCAAGGCCCCGGGCTTCGGCGACCGGCGCAAAGCCATGCTCCAGGACATCGCCACGCTCACCGGCGCTCGCGCCATCATGGAAGAACTTGGCATTGACCTCGAAAAGCTCGAATTGAGCGATCTCGGAAAAGCCCGCAAGATCACCGTCGATAAGGACAACACCACCGTCATCGAAGGCGCCGGCAAGGCCGCCGACATCAAGGGCCGCATCGAAGCGATCAAGAACGAAATCGACGCGACCACCAGCGACTACGATCGCGAAAAGCTGCAGGAACGGCTGGCCAAGCTGTCCGGCGGTGTGGCGCAGATCAACGTCGGCGCCGCCACCGAAGCCGAGATGAAGGAGAAGAAGGCCCGCGTCGAAGACGCCCTTCATGCCTGTCGCGCCGCCGTGGAGGAAGGCATTCTGCCCGGCGGCGGCGTCGCGGTCCTGCGGGCCCGCAAGGCCCTGGAAAAACTGGCCAAAACCGCCGAAGGCGATATCAAGACCGGCATCGAAATCGTCAACCGCGCCCTGGTCTCCCCGATCAAGTGCCTCGCCGCCAACGCCGGACTCGATGGCTCCATCGTCGCCCAGAAGATCGAAGAGTCCGATGAAAAAACCTTCGGCTACAACGTGCTCACCGGCAAGTACGGCGACATGATCAAAATGGGCGTGCTCGTCCCCACCAACGTCGAACGCACCGCCCTCCAGAACGCCGCCAGTATCTCCGGCCTCCTGCTGACGACCGACGCGATGATCAGCGAGATCAAGGAGAAGAAGGGCAGCAGCGCCGCCGGCGGTATGGATGACATGGACTATTGATCGGTTGATTGATCGAGCGAGCCGGGCCGTCTCCGGCCCCGGCCGACGGACAATTGAACGAACGCTTCCGCGGCGGGTCAGTAAGAACGCTGACCCGCCGCTATTTTTATGTTTTGAGCACTTTTTGCTTAATACTGTTACGCCAGATTCGATAAAGAGTGAAAGGGTTTTTTGGGACGACGCTTACTACGAAAGGAATTTGCATGTATAGACATCAATCTGGCGAATTGCTTGACAATCTCTCGAAGTTTCTTGTGGGTCTTACATGGGTTGACGTTCCCACAGATGCGAAACTATCCACCGAAGAACGCAGGTGGCAGGGAGAAGTACCGATAGTTTCCTGCAGTCTGCTCAAAGTCAAGAATCGCTACATGTTGTTGACTGCGGGCCACGTGCTACGTGATATACAATCGCGGTTGAAATCTACACGGAAAGCGTTGAAGTGGCAATTGTTGGATTATGCTGCAGCGAATAATCCCAAATTGGCTATTCCTTGCCATTTGGATCCGGAGAAATTTGTGTATTTGGATGAACGAGGCTACGACTACGGTTTAATTTGTCTCGATAACATAGCGGTCGAAAACTTACTTAAGGGGCCAGTGCTGCCCATATGCCGCGAAGTGTCCCGACCTTGCGAATTCGACAACGAGGACGAACTCTATCTGATTGGCTATCCAACGGCCGTGATTAAAAAGAGAATAGTTCATCAGTCCGACCAGTCTTGCATGAAACTCGGATTGGGTGTGCCACTACTACCGGTTGAGGTGTGCAGCGATCCTCCCCAAGTTCTGCGTCATGATTGCGAGCGACTATATGGCCGGGTGTCTAAAGCCCCAGGCAAATTAGAAAACGAGGACATTGTTCTTGAAGACATTGACGGACTAAGTGGGGGGCTCCTCTTTGTCGTTAGGGCTACGAACCCCACAGAGTTGAAATACTGGGTGGTTGCCATACAAAGTAGTTGGGAGCGGAGTTCAAGAACTATAGCGGCGTGCCCGATCGATCCGTTTCTTGCCTTTCTGTCTGAACTATTAGAGGACGAGGAAGAAAAGGGAGTGTAAGAGGGGCATTCTACTTCTTCCTTTCGCGTCTTTGTGGGCTTTGCGGCGGGTTGCGTGGGGTTGGGGGGTTTTGGGTGCGGCTCGCTGAAGCGAGCCGCGCCGGGGGGACGCGTTCGGGGGCGTGAGTTTGTCCCTGATGCGTTTGGTTGGCGCGGCCCGCTTGAGCGGGCCGCCGGGGTGGTGCCCTTGATCACCGATTGCGTTGATATCTCGGGTATGGCACCTGGGGCATGAACGCTTTGAGTTCCAGGGCGCGGGCGATCGCCCGGTCCCGATCCAGGTACACGCGTGTGTGGGGATAGGCGCGGTAGTCATCACAGATTCCATGACGTTTGCATTGCGTGAGCGTGTACCGCCAGGCGCGGCGGCATTGCCGTTCGTCCCGGATGCAACCGTCGTAAAACTCCCGGCCGCGCGCGTCACGCCAGAAGTTGTCGCGCCGGGCGGGCAACAGGTCGTTGATGAGTTTGGCGACCGAGCCATGCAGGCGCTGCATCATGGTTTTGAGTGCGACATCGGTGCGGTTGTACCCGAGCAGGTGGTAGTGATTGTCGAGCAGTGAAACGACCCAGGGCACGAACCCGGCGTCATCGGTGTCATGCTTGAACCGATCCCAGAAGACGGCCTTGGCGGCGTCGGTGGCGAAGGCGGGGAACCGATCGCGGCAGCGGGCGGTGATGAAGTAGACCTGGTTGCTGACGTACCAGTGCTCGAAGCGATGTGCATCGTTTGAAGTTTCGCGTCGCGCCCGGAAGGTTTTGCCAATGCGTTTGGGCATACCGCGGATTGTATCCTGGGGTCTGTTTCGGGTGCGGCTCGCTGAAGCGAGCCGCGCCGGGGGGACGCGTTGGGGTGATTTTGCGCTTTTGGCGTTTATCGGCCGATTAAGCGACCGGCGCTGGCGGGGCGGCGCGCGCCAACCTTTCGTTTGGGAGGTTAAGCTCACTTAACTGCGCGTCAGTGCGTGGCGATTCGGCGGTGGCGGGTCGTGAGGGCGGATTTCGCGGCGGTCGGCGGCGGGACCCGGATTTGCCCCATCGGTGCGCGCTGCGAATATCGTTTACTTTGATCGGCGTGTGCGGTAGATTGACGGCGCGGGAGCCCGAGCGGGAGAGGGTCGCATCGATGGTCGGGCGATCACACGGATGGATCGATTGCCTGGAGTCACGATGTCTATGTTCGTGCAAGCGCGTTGGATCGTGACGCTGGTGATGGTGTTGGGCGCGTGTGCCGTCGAGGCTTCGGCGGTGACGCTGTACGACCCGAACTTCGTCATCAGCGACTGGACCGTCGACACCACGACCGGCGGGCAGACGGCGACGCAGATCGCCAGCGACGGCAACAGCGGCACCAGCCCCGACCCCTATTGGCGGGTTACGACCACCAGTTCCATCTCCGCGAAAACCTACTTTTTCAACGACGACCTGACGATCAACCCGTCGGTGACCGAAATCCTCAGCCTGGACTGGACGATCGACGTCCGCAAGGACGAAGGCTCGACGGGGCAGATGGACTTCGGCCTGGCCCTGCGGCAGGGGGGATTCACGTTCGTGTGGGACAAGACCCTCGTCCGCAGCGGCGTCAGCCAGACCTGGAACACGCGCACGTTCGAGGATCTGACCGCGGCCGACTTCAAGCGCACCGACCAGCCGAGTTTCAAGCCCGACTTCGACGGCGGCGGGGCGATCACGTTCGGCTTTTTCACCAGCATCTCCAACGGCGAAGGGGTCACCGTCGGGTTCGACAACTACACGATCGACGGCGAGGTGGTGCCCGAGCCGACGTCGCTGGCGCTGGCGGGCGCGGGGTTGCTGGCACTTCTGAAACGTCGGCGGTAACGGCCGGGACAAGCGTGTATGATGGCCCGCATCCTCTGAGTTGAAAGCGAGGCGATCATGGACGTGCCGGTGGCGGTGCTGTGCGACGCAGCGACGGACTACAGCGGCAAGCTCAACATTCTCGGGGCGTTCGACGCGATCATGGCCCGGCAGTTTCCGATGGTACACCCGGCCTGCACGCTCGCGGTCCGCGTGGTCTTCGAACCTTACGAAATGGGCGACCATCGCCTGGTCATCAAACTCACCGACGAGGACGGCGTCGAGGTCGTCGACCCGCTGGAGGCGCAGGTCGTCTGCCGCCAGCATGAGGGTCGGCCCAGCACGTTTTTAAGCCGCAACCTGATCGTGAATCTGCAACGCCTGAGCTTCAAGCGACCCGGCCGCTATGAGATGAAGGTGACGATCGACGGCCATCACCTGGCGTCGACGCCGCTGCTGGTGATGGCGGCGCCGGGCGCGGGTGAAGGCGGCGAGCCCAACGCCGAGGCCTAGCGCCGGCACGGGGGCCCAAGGGTGGACCGACCCATCGCAACACATGTCACGCCGACCGCCCGGCGTCAGCCGATGGTCGGGTTGTGCGCCGCGTGGGTGGCGGGGCTGGCGCTGGGTTGGGCGACGGATGCGCCGATCGGGTGGTGGCTGGCGGCGGCGGTGTTGGCGTGGGGTCTGGGCGTGTGGGTGTGGTTCAAGCGCCGGTCCGCGTCGACGTTCTGGCCGATCGTTTATCTCGCCGCGGCATTGGTCGGCGCCGCGTGGTGGGCCGCGGCCCACGCCCCGCCGACGCGGCACGACCTGGCTTATTACATCACCACCGACGGCCGGCTGGTCGACCTGACCGGTCGCATCGTCGGCGACCCGCAGGTGGACCTTGACCCGGGGCGCGGGTTGGAGCGTTACCTGTTCAGCCCGCCGGACACGCGCTGCCGGTTGCGGGTCGATCGCCTGCACACCGAGTCGGGCGACGTCGAGGTGCAAGGCGGTCTGCTGCTGCGGATTCCGGGGGTGGATGCGCGCTGGCGTGACGGCGACCGCGTGCGGGTGCGGGGCTGGATGCGGGCGATGGATCGGCCGATGAACCCCGGCGAGCGCGACTATGCCGCGAGCATGGCCCGGCGGGGGATCGTTGGCCGTCTGGCCGCCAAACACCCGGGCAACGTGCACCGGGTCGATGCGGCCGGCGGGCGCTGGCTCGCCCCGACGCAACGTTGGCATGAACGCATGCGCACCGCCGCATCGACGAGCCTGCGGCACGGCATGACCGACGCGCCGCCCAACGCCTCGGCCACGGCGTTGGTCGATGCGCTGGTGCTCGGCCGGCGCAGCGAGGCGCTGGCGGAGTTGTACGACGCGTTTCGCAAAACGGGCCTGGCCCACCTGCTGTCGATCAGCGGGTTGCACGTCGGTCTGCTTGCCGCGGGCGTGTGGTGGCTGGCCGGTTGGTTGAGCGGTCGCCCGCGGGCCGGGGCGCTGGCCGCGGCGCTGGCCGTGGCGATGTACCTGGTCATCGTGCCGCTGCGTGTGCCGATCGCCCGGGCCGGGTTCATGACCATCGCGTTCTGTCTGGGCCTGGGTTGGGCGCGGCGGGTCCGCAGCGCGTCGCTATTGGCGTTGATCGGTTGGGCGTGGCTGATCGTGCGGCCGGGCGACTGGCTGGACGCGGGGTTTCAATTGAGCTTCGGCATTGTCGCGGCGTTGCTGGCGTTCACGCGCCCCTTGTCGGCGCGGCTGGCCGGCGACGCGCCGCTGGATCACGACCGGCACGTCACCTGGCCGCAGCGGTTCAAACGACGGGCTTGCGATTACCTGGCGGTGAGTCTGATCGCGTGGCTGGTGGCGATGCCGCTGGTGGCGTATCACTTCGGGCTGGTCAGTCCGCTGGCGGTGGTGATGGGGGTGGCGGTGATGCCGCTGGCGGCGGGGATGCTGTGGCTGGGGTTCGCGAAGATCATCATCACGGCGATCTGGCCGTGGCTGGGGGCGTCGTTGGCCGGGCCGTTGCTGGGGCTGGGCCGGGTGTGTGAACAGGCGGTGCGTTACGGCGCGGACCTGCCGGGGGCGTGGGCCCAGGTGCCGCAACCCTCGGCGGCGTGGGCGGTCGTGGCGCTGGCGGTGGTCGTGGCATTGCTCGCCGGCTGGTTCCGGGGCAGACGCCTGGCGCTGGCGGCGTGCGTCGTGGTTTGCGTGGGTTGGCTGTACGCCCCGGCGT
>CAYYPN010000125.1:0-8151 GCA_964473545.1 uncultured Planctomycetaceae bacterium | reverse complement strand
CTGGCTGGAGTTGCCGCTGGATGATGCGCCGGTGCTGGTGGTGACGGGCATGAACGACGGGTTTGTGCCGGAGGCGGTGGTGCGCGATGCGTTTCTGCCCGACCGCCTGCGGACGGCGCTGGAGCTGACTGACAACCGCCGGCGGCGGGCGCGGGATGCGTATGCCCTCGCCGCGTCCGTGGCGGTGCGGGCGTCGGCGCGGCTGATCGCCGCCCGGCGCAACGCCGCGGGGGACCCCCTGCCGCCGAGCCGACTGCTGCTGGCGGCCGACCCATTGACCGTCGCGCAGCGGATTCGCCGGTTCTATCCCGAGGATCCCACGCCGACGCAGTCGCCGGTGCATCCGAACCTGCAGCCGGCCGCCCGGTCGCCGTTCGAGCGTTGGCCGGCCCCGCCGCCGCCCTTGACCAGGCCCATCACGCAACTGCGCGTCACCGCGTTCGGCGATTACCTGCGCTGCCCGTACCGGTTTTACCTGAGGCATGTGCTGAGGTTGACCACGGTGGACGATCGCGCGGTCGAACTCGACCCGGCCCGCTTCGGTACGCTGGCCCATGAGGTGCTCAGCTCGCTCAACCAGGACCCGCTGCGCGAGTGCACCGACAGCGACCGGATTGCCGCCCATCTGAGCGATGAACTGGATCGCCGATTCGCCCGACGCTACGGCAACGACCCGACACCGGCCATGCTCATCCAGCGCGAACAACTACGCCGGCGTTTGCGCACGTTTGCGCAGTGGCAGGCTGAGCATACCGCCGCGGGCTGGCGGATCGCCCACACCGAACTCAGCGTCGACGACGCAACCTTGACCCTCGACGGCCAACCGGTGCGGGTCGCCGGGCAGCCGTTTGTTCTCACCGGGCGCATCGACCGCATCGACGTTCATCCCGACCACGGCTGCGCGATCTTCGACTACAAGACCGGCGACCGCGCGAAGGCGCCCGATGAAACCCATCGCCGCGGCCGGCGCGATGACAGGCAGTGGACCGACCTGCAGTTGCCGCTGTACCGGCACCTCGCCGCGGCGAGGGGGATCGATCACGTGGACATGCTGGGCTACATCGTGTTGCCGCGCGAGGCGGAGGATGAGCCGGCCAAGGTCGCGCCGTGGTCGGACGACGACCTGGCCGACGCCGACGAGCTGGCGCGGCGGATCATCGAGAAGATCAACCGCGGCGATCCCGATGCGTTTTACCCGCCGGCCGAGGGGGGCGCGTTCGACGAATTCGCGGCGATCTGCGGAACGGAGATGCTGGCGTCGCTCATGGCCGGCTCGACGGAAGAGGGGGGCGAGTCATGAGCGCCGGGCCGCTTCAGTTCAAGCACCAGGCCATCCGCGCCTCGGCCGGCACGGGCAAGACGTTCGCGTTGACCAACCGTTACCTGGCGTTGTGCGCCGCCGGCGAGGCGCCCGATCGGATCCTGGCCACGACGTTCACCCGCAAGGCCGCCGGTGAGATTCAACAGCGTGTGCTGGCCCGCCTGGCCCGCGGGGCGCTCGTTGGCGAGGCGCTGAATGAGTTGCGCCGACAGGTGGATGGCGAGCTCACGCACGATGCGTGTGCGGCGCTGCTCGATCGGCTGGTGCGGTCGGTCCATCGCCTGCGCATCGGCACGCTCGACAGCCTGTTCGTGGGCATGGCACAGGCGTTCGCGCTGGACCTGGGCCTGCCGGTCGGCTGGTCGATCAGCGACGAGACCGACGACCGCCGGCTGCGCGCGCAGGCGATCATGGATGTGCTGGGCGATCGGCCGATCCCCACGCTCGTGCAACTCATGCGCCTGATGAGCCGGGACCGTTCGCCGGCCTCGGTCGCCGGTCAGATCGACCAGGTCGTCGGCACCATGCACAGCCTCTACCTTGAAGCGCCGGAGGAATCGTGCTGGCGCTGGCTGACCCCGCCGCCGGAAGTGCCGGCCGACCGGTTGCAGGAAGCGATCGTCGCGCTGGGCCAGTGGCCTTGTCCGACGACGAAGGCCGGCAAGCCGCGCCGTCATTGGGACAACGCCATCGGCAACATCGTCGCCGCCGCCAACGCCCGCGATTTCGACGCGCTGCTCGACGTCGGCCTCGTCGGCAGGATCCTCGCCGGTGAAGACAGGTTCGACTCCGTCGAAATCCCCACCGACTGCATCAAGCTGCTGGACGTGTTGATTCAGCAGATGACTTCGGTGCTTGTCCAGCGGCTGGCGGCGCAGAACGAGGCGACCTACGACCTGTTGGCCGCGTTCCACGAGGCGTATCGTCGTCGCCAGCATCGCAACGGCATGCTCCGGTTCGACGACGTCACCGGTTGCCTGGCCAACCAGTCGTTGGCGGCGGATCTCGCCGCGATCTACTACCGGCTCGACGGGCTGATCGGGCACCTGTTGCTGGATGAGTTTCAGGATACGTCATTGCTGCAATGGCGCGTGCTCGAACCGCTGGCGCTGGAGCTGGTCAGCGACGAGACGCGGGCCCGCAGCTTCTTCTGCGTCGGCGACCGCAAGCAGGCGATCTACGGCTGGCGCGGGGGGGAGGCTCGCATCTTCGACCACCTCAACGACGCCCTGCACGGCCAGGTCGCATGGGACGACCTGCACGAAAGCCATCGCTCCAGCCCCGTCATCATGCACACGGTCAACACGGTGTTCGAGCGCATCATCGACAACCCGGTCGTGGATGATTGCCGCGAGGCGGTGGCGGCGTGGGCGGAAGACTTTCCCGAACACCGCACCGCCGCGCGCAAGGCCGACCTGCCCGGGTACGCCGAGCTGCGCGTGACCGACGCGCCGAACGATGACGAGGACGCCAACACGGCAACCTGCCGCGCCGCGGCGGCGTTGATCCGTTCGCATATCAACCAATGGTCGGGCCTGTCGATCGGTGTGCTGACGCGGCGCAACGCGGCGGTGGCGCGGATGATCTACGAGCTGCAGGCGGGGCGCACGAACGAAGACGGCCAACCCCTGCCGTCGATCATCGCCAGTGAGGAGGGGGGCAATCCGCTGACCGACTCCCCGGCCGTGTCGTGCGTGTTGAGTCTGCTGACGCTGGCCGACCACCCCGGCGACACCGCCGCGCAGTTCCACGTCGCCGCCTCGCCCCTGGGGCCGATCGTGGAGTTTGTCGATCACGCCGACGCGGCCGAGGCCGCGGCCGCGGCCCGGCGGGTCGGTCGGCTCGTGCGTCGGCGGCTGGTCGAGGACGGCTATGGCGCGACGCTGTTCGACCTGGTTCGGCGCATGGCCGAGCATTGTGACGCCCGCAATCTCTCGCGACTGCTGCAACTGGTCGAACTGGGCCACGCGTTCGAGCCGCGGGCGACGTTGCGGCCGAGTGATTTCGTCGAGCATGTCCGCACGACGCGGGTGGATGATCCGACGTCGGCGCCGGTGCGGGTGATGACCGTGCACCAGGCGAAGGGGCTGGAGTTTGACGTGGTGGTGTTGCCGGAGCTGTCGGTGGAGGTGCGCGGCCGGCCGCCGGGGGCGCTGGTGGATCGGCCGAACCCGGTCGGGCCGATCGAGCGGGTCTCGTGCTATGCCGCGGGTGAGATGCGGTTGCTTGTCCCCGAGTTGCAGACGATGCACGACCAGTGGTTGCAGCGATCGGTATCCGATGCGATGAGCACGCTGTACGTGGCGCTGACGCGTCCGCGGCATGCGCTGTACATGCTCGTCCCCCCGCCGCCGAAGAAGCAGCGGCGCACGTATGCGCGGCTGTTGACCGAGGAGTTGTGTCCGGACATGCCGGTCAACGAACCGGGCGTGGTGTGGCAGGCCGGCGATGCCGCGTGGCACGGCGCGGTCGAAGCCGACGCTTTGCCCCCGGAAGTGCAAGCGCATGTCGACGTGCAACTGGCCCCGGGCCGAGGCAAGCGCCGCGTGTTGCCCCGTCGCACACCCAGCGCGCTCAACGAGACCGATGGTGTCGACCTGGCCCGTTACATGCAACTCGAACGCTCGGCCGCGCTCGAGCGCGGGTCGCTCATCCACGCCTGGTGCGAGTTGATCGACTGGCTGGACGGCGGCCCCCCGGAAGCGGATCGCCTGCGCGCAGCTGCGCAACGGTACGACGTCGCCTCGGCTGACATCGACGCGCTGATCGACGAGTTCGCCGGCATGATCGCCGCGCCGCAGGTGGCCGGGGCGCTGCGGCGCGAGGCGTACGAAACCCAGGGAGAGCTGCGCGTGTATTGCGAGCGGCCCTTCGCGGTGCGCGACGGCGAGCACCTGATGCAGGGCACGTTTGATCGGCTGGTCGTCGTCGAGCGTAACGGCAAGCCCGTCGCCGCCGACGTGATCGACTTCAAGACCGACCGTGACGTCGACCGCCTCGACGAGTTGGTCGAACACTACCGCCCGCAACTCGAGGCTTACCGCCGCGCCGCGGCGCGGTTGTGTCACCTCGACGAGGCGAACGTCACCGCGCGGCTGGTCTTCCTCGACGCCGGGCGAGTGCGGCAGGTGCTATGATGCGACCCATGCTCGACCCGCAGGAACACATGCAGTGGATCGCCGGCCCGCCGGGTAAGAGCGCCGCCGGCGGGTACCTCAAGCTGCTCGACCAGACGCGCCTGCCCGAGCACATCGCGTGGCTTGACTGTCGTGATGTGCAAAGCGTGTGGGATGCGATCAAGCGACTGAGCGTGCGCGGCGCGCCGGCGATCGGCATCGCCGCGGCGTATGGTTGCGTGATCGGCGCGGCGCGCGGCGCGTTCGACGAAGCCGCCGAGCACCTGGCGGCCAGTCGGCCGACCGCGGTCAATCTGTTCTGGGCCATCGATCGACTCAAGCGACTGGATACGACCGACCCCGAACGCCTGCTGGCCGAAGCGAAGCGCATTCATGCCGAGGACCGGGCGATGTGCCGGGCGATTGGCGAGCATGGGCTGGGGTTGATCCCCGAAGGCGGCGGCGTGCTGACCCATTGCAACGCCGGGGCGCTGGCCACCGGCGGGATCGGCACCGCCACCGCGCCGATGTACCGCGCCCACGAATCCGGCCGGCGCTTCAAAGTCTACGCCGACGAGACGCGACCGCTCCTGCAGGGCGCCCGCCTGACCTGCTGGGAACTCGGCCAGGCCGGCCTCGACGTCACGCTGATATGTGACAACATGGCCGCCCAACTCATGCGCGACCGCCGCATCCAGTGCGTCATCACCGGCGCCGACCGCATCGCCGCCAACGGCGACGCGGCCAATAAGATCGGCACGTATGGCGTCGCCGTCCTCGCGAAGCATCACGGCATCCCGTTTCACGTCGCCGCGCCGTCGAGCACGTTCGACATGGCCCTGGCCGGCGGTGACCTGATCCCCATCGAGCAGCGCGACCCGGCGGAGGTGACCGAGGGTTTCGGCCGCCGCACCGCGCCCCCGGATGTCCACGTCCACAGCCCCGCCTTCGACGTGACGCCGGCCGAACTGATCGCCAGCATCATCACCGAGAAGGGCGTGATCGAGCCGGTGACGACGGACAACGTCCGCGCCGTTCTCACCTAAACCGTCAGCTTCGAACCGCAAGCCTTGCCATGATCGACACGCATTGCCATCTGACGTTTCCGCAACTGCACGAGCGGCTCGCTGAGGTGATCGCGGCGGCGCGTGATGCCGGGGTCGATCGCTTGATCACCGTGGGGACGACCGTGGCCGACGCCGAGGTCGCGCGGGTGGTGGCCGAGCAATACGACAACGTCTACTTCACCGCCGGCATCCACCCGCACCACCCGGCCCAGGCCCAGGCGGGGGACGTCAATCGTCTGCCCGCGATCACCAGCATGCAGCGCTGCGTGGCGTACGGCGAGATGGGTCTGGACTGGCACTACGACGACCCGCCGCGCGAGCTGCAGCGGGAGCTGTTCCGCGCCCAGCTCAGCGCCGTGCAGGCCGACGCCGACGACGGCAAGCCCATCATCATTCACTGCCGCAAGGCGGTCGATGACGTGCTCGACGTGATCCGTGAGTTCAACATTCCGGGAGCGGGGGAGCGGTTCGTGTTTCACTGTTTCACGGAAGAGGCGGGCGACTGCCGCAAGGTCCTCGACTTCGGCGCGATGATCAGCTTCACCGGGATCGTGACCTACAAGAACGCCCCGGAGGTTCGGGCGTCGGCCAGGCTCGTCCCCGCCGACCGTATCATGTGCGAGACCGACGCGCCGTACCTGAGCCCCGAACCGCACCGCAAGGTGCGGCCGAACGAACCGAAGTTCGTCGTCGACACCGCGCGATTTCTCGCCGACCTGCGCGGGGAGGGATTCGAGGCGTTTGTCGAACAGAGCGATGCCAACGCCGAGCGGTTCTTTCGTCTGCCCTCGCGAGGTTGAACCGGTCGCGGTACATTCGTCGCCATGGACGAATCGATCCGGCCGTACCAGGCCAACCCGCGCTACTGGCAATACCGCGGCGAACCGGTGCTGCTGGTCGGCGGCAGCCGCGAGGACAATCTGTTCCAGATCGCCGGGCTCGAAGCGCACCTGGACCGGCTGGCCTCGGTGGGGGGCAACTACATCCGCAACACGATGAGCGATCGCGACCCTGGCGACCGGCGTGCATTCGCGCGCATCGAAGCGGGCGACAACGCCGGCCGATACGACCTCGATCGGTTCAGCGACGAGTACTGGCATCGGCTGGAGCGGTTGCTGCGTCTTTGCCGCGAGCGTGAGATCATCGTGCAGATCGAGGTGTGGGATCGTTTCGACCACAGCCGCGAGCCGTGGCGGAGCGATCCGTTCAACCCGGCGAACAACGTCAACTACACATTTGGCGCAAGCGGTTTTGCGGCGGCGTATCCCGACCATCCGGGCTGCAACGCGCAGCCGTTTTTTCACACGCCGCCGGGCATGAACAACAACCCGGTGGTGCTGCGTTACCAGCAACGGTTTGTCGATCAACTGCTGTCGATCGCGCTGGGCTACCCGAACGTGCTGTACTGCATGAACAACGAGACGCAGGAGGAACCGGCCTGGGGGCAGTACTGGCTGGGGTATATCCGTCGGCGTGCCGCCGAGCGCGGCCGGATCGTATGGGCGACGGACATGTTCGACGGGCCATGGGGGGCCGGCCTGCCGGACGCCGTGCGCCGGCAGTTTGACGATGCCCACATGTACCCGTTCATCGACGTGTCACAGATCAACGCCTGGCGCTGCAGCCACGAACAACATCGGGCCAACCTGGCGGAGTTGCGGCGGCTTAACGGTGCTTGTCCGCGGCCGCTGAACAACACCAAGGTCTACGCCGCGGACACGCTCCCGGCATCCGATGCGGTGCGGTCGACCGACCTCGACGGCGTGACGAGCTTCTGGACGAACATTCTCGGCGGGTGCGCCTCGGCGCGATTTCACCGCCCGCCGCACGGCCTGGCGCTCGGCGCAACGGCGCAGGCCAGCATCCGCTCCGTGCGGCTGGTCGAAAAGTACGTGCGCATGTGGGATCTGCAACCCGGCGACGGCGTCATCGGCGGGCGATCCGGGACCGGGGCGTGGGTGGTGTTTCTGCCACGCGGCGGCGGCGTCGGCCTGCCACTGGAGCCGGGCGGGTATGACGTGCGGTGGATCGACGTCATGCGCGGCTGCGCCGCGGCGCAGGTCAAGGTCGAGGGCGAAAAACTCAGCGCGCCGACCCGCGACCCACACGTGGCCGTGCTTGTGCCCCGATGAGCGCGGCGAGACAACCACGCATCCGCGTTGACCCGGCGCCTGTGTCGTGGCTCGTCCGGGCCAGACGAATGCGACGGTTTCGCGATGAACAGTTACTTGCGCCGCAACACCAGGTACGCGTTGCCATGCTCGGGCGCGAGCGGCTGGTCGGCGTCGATCGGCTCGTGCCACTCGGTGTACGCCCCGGCCCGTTCGAGGTCGTTGCACGCCGCGAGCAACCGTCGCCAGGTGTCGTCGGTCCACAGTCGCATCGGCATCACCTGGTCGTGGTCGAAGGTGCGGCCGTTGTCATGAATGCTCAGATGACATCGCAGGTACCGCAGGCCCCTGGCCGGGTCCTCGGCATCGATCGACCAGGTGCTGTCGATGCGCAGCCCGTCGCGCTCGGTGGTCCAGCGCTCGGGTTCGTAGTCAGCCTCGGGATCCCACACCCCGCCGAACTGCACGAGGTAGATGCCGCCGCGTTGCAGAGACGCGGCCGTATGACTCAGGTGCGCGACCAGATCGCCGTCATC
>CAYYPN010000124.1:0-8163 GCA_964473545.1 uncultured Planctomycetaceae bacterium | reverse complement strand
CGCCATGGGCGGGCCGATCCGCTGGGGGACCGAAAGCGTGCCCGAGCCGCCGGAGAAACAGTCGACGTTGCAGGTTGCGGACTTCGGCGTGTGGAACGAGTCGGCGTTTCAGTTGTGGATGGACGTCCAGACGTTGTGGTGGCTGCGGGAGTCGCTGGCGGATCGGCGGTCGTTGCGACTGGCGGAGATCGACGCGGGGCTGCGCGACTTTGCCGCGATCGTCGACCTGGAACTGCCGCCGGAAGCATTCGACCGGACGGTGGCCGAGGCGCGCGAGCGTTTGAAGCCGTTGCTGGCATGTCGCAACGGGTCGACGACGCCGGAGTTTTACGCGTTCGGCCACGCCCATATCGACACGGCGTGGCTGTGGCCTTTGCAGGACACCGAGCACAAGTGCGAGCGGACGTTCGGGAACCAGCTCGCGCTCATGGAAGAGTACCCCGAGTACAAGTTCCTCTGCTCCCAGCCGCACCAGTACCGCTGGATCCAGCGGAACAACCCGGTGATGTACCAGCGGATCAAGGACGCGGCGGCACGCGGACAGTGGATCCCCGAGGGCGCGATGTGGATCGAGCCCGACACCAACATCACCAGCGGCGAATCGCTCATCCGCCAGTTCATCCACGGCAAGAAGTTCTTCATGGATGAGTTCGGCGTGGACAGCCGGCTGATGTGGCTGCCCGACGTGTTCGGGTACTGCGGGCAGATGCCCCAGATCATGCGCGGGTGCGAAGTCGACTACTTCTCCACCCAGAAAATCTTCTGGCTCTACCACGAAGGCAGCGACCCGTTCCCCTACAACACGTTCACGTGGGTCGGGATCGACGGCACCGGCGTGCTCACCCACATCCACAACGAGTACAACGCCCAGACCCGCCCCGACAAGATCATCGAACGCTGGGCCGAACGTCGCCAGGACGATCTCCAGACGCGGCTGTACCCGTTCGGCTGGGGCGATGGCGGGGGCGGGGCGACCCGCGAACACCTGGAATACCTGCGGCGCCAGGTCGACCTCGAAGGCGTGCCGAAGATGCGCATCACCCACCCCAACGACTTCTTCAAGGATCTGGAACAGCGCGGCTACCCCGACGATCGCTACGTCGGCGAACTGTACTACCAGTGCCACCGCGGCACGTACACCGCGCAGGCCAAAACCAAGCTGGGCAACCGCAGGAGCGAGTTCGCGCTGCGCGAAGCCGAGTGCTGGCTCGTGGCGGCGGCGGCATTGCGTGGTTTGGATATTCCGGGGGCGCAACTCGACGAGTTGTGGAAGGTGGTGATGCTCAACCAGTTTCACGACATTCTGCCGGGCAGCTCGATTCAGCGCGTGTACGAGGAGGCCGAGGCGGATTACGCGACGGTGTTGGACGAAGTCGGGGCGATCACCGAGCGGGCGACGGGCGCGCTGGTCCGCGCCCCCGGAAGTGACCCGGGAAGCAATCCGGGAAGGGTGGTGTTCAATTCGTTGGGTTGGCGGCGCAGGGCGTGGGTGGAGTTGCCGGCGGCGCGCGGGTATGTCGACGCGCAGGGCCGCGCCCTGCCGACGCAGGCGGTCGCCAGCGATCGCGCGCTCGTCGAGGTGCAGGCCCCGTCGTGCGGGTGGACGACGGTCCAACCGGTCAACGAGTCCGGCGAAGTGACCGCGGGCGTGTCGGCCGGGGACCACACGCTCGAAAACGATTTGCTCCGCGTCACCTTCGACGACCGCGGCCGCATCGAGAGCCTTTACGACAAACGCGACGATCGTGAGCTGGCGGTCGGGCCCTGCAACGAGATGCGGATGTACAAGGATGTGCCGGTCGCTTACGACGCCTGGGACATCGACCCGACGTACAAGGCCACGCCCGTCGTACTCGACGCCCCGGCCGAGATCGAGGTCCATCGCGCCGGCCCGGTCGAGGCGAGCCTGGTCATTCGCCGCACGCTGCACGAATCGACGATGACGCAGACCGTCACCCTTCGCCGCGACAGTCGGCGGGTGGAGTTTCACACCGTCATCGACTGGCACGAGAAGCACAAGCTGCTCAAGGTCGCCTTCCCGGTCGATTACCTGAGCGACACCGCGGTGCATGAGATTCAGTTCGGCCACCTGCGCCGGCCCACGCATGCGTCGCGGCCCTACGATCGCGACCAGTTTGAAGTGCCGCAGCAGAAATGGTCGGCCCTCGTCGAGGAAGGGCGCGGGTTCGCCGTGCTCAACGACTGCAAGTACGGCCTGGACGTGACCGGCCACAGCCTCAACCTGACCTTGCTGCGGGCGCCGGTCGCACCGGACATGCACGCCGACCGCGGCCGGCAGGAGTTCACCTACGCCGTGACGTTCTGGCACGGCCCGATGGTCGAGTCGGACGTGGTGCGTGAAAGCTACGAACTCAACGCGCCGGTCGTCGTCGCCGAGGGCGAGGCCGACGAACGCGCGCTGTTCAGCGTCGACGCGGCCAACGTGATCATCGAGACGATCAAGCCGGCCGAGGACGGATCGGGCGACGTGGTCGTGCGGCTGTACGAGTCGATGCGCACCGCGACGCGCTGCACGCTTTCAACCGGCTTGAACTTCCGGGCCGCGGCAATCACCAACATGCTCGAATGCGACCCACGGAAAGTGCAGATCAACGACGGGCGGATCGACCTGGAACTGCGCCCGTTCGAGGTCAAGACGCTGCGGTTGACGGTGTAAGGGGCCGGTTACTTGACCCATTCAGCGAGCCGGGTCGTCCACGACCCCGGCGTCCCCGGCGCTCATCACGTAAACACGATCGTGCGGTTGCCGTGGACGATGACCTGGCGGTTGGTGTGCAGGTGGATGGCGCGGCTGAGCACGAGTTTTTCCAGGTCCTTGCCGCGGCGGATCATCTCGTTCACCGAATCGCGATGGCTCACCGGCGTGGTCTGCTGCTCGATGATCGGGCCCTCGTCGAGTTGCGCGGTGACGTAATGCGCGGTCGCGCCGATGATCTTCACGCCCCGCTCGTAAGCCTGGTGATACGGCCGGGCCCCGGCGAAGGCGGGGAGGAACGAATGATGAATGTTGATGATCGGCTTGCCGAACGCGTCGAGAAACCCGGGGCTGAGGATCTGCATGTACCGCGCCAGCACGACGAAGTCGACGTTGTATTCAGCCAGCAGGTCGGTCTGCTTGCGCTCCTGCTCGGGCTTGGTCTCGCGGGTGACGGGGATTTGGTGATAGGGGATGCCGAACTGTCTGGCCGCGACTTCGAAGCGGGGGTGGTTGCTGATGATCAGCGGGATGTCGAGGTTCCACTCGCCCGACTCGCAGCGTGAGAGGATGTCCCACAGGCAATGGCCTTCCTTGCTGACGAACAGCGCCATGCGCGGCCGATCGCTGGGGAAGTGGATCGACCCGTTCAGATCGAGCGGGTCGCCGACGTCGGCGGCGAAGCGCGCGGCGATGTCGGGCCGGTCGATGTCGAACGCGGTCAGATCCCACTCCACGCGGATGAAGAACCGGCCGACCGCGTTGTCGACGTGCTGGTCGAGGTGGAGGATGTTGCCGTGGTGGTCGGCCAGCCAGCGGGCGATCGCGGCAACCAGCCCCTTGCGGTCTTCGCAGTGGCCGGTGAGGATCGCGCGGCGGTCGGCGGGAATGTCGATGTCAGATGTAGGCATGGTGGTGTCCGGGGTCAGGGGTCCGGGGGTCGCATTTGTAATCGTAATCGATATCGTGGTTAGGGCCTGGGAGTTCGAAGCCGGGGCGATGGGTTACAGCCTACGCCCTGAGCCCCAGGCCCTGCAATGCAATCTTTCCCCATGCCCGATGAACTGACCAACCTGACCGGGCGGATCGTCGTTGACGACGCGATCGACGACCTGATCGATCGCGTGGCGTCGGCGTTGATGCGCGAGGCGCTGGACGGCCTGGCGAAGCGCGGTGTGTTTCACCTGGCGCTGAGCGGCGGGTCGACGCCGGTGCGGCTGTTTCGACGCATGGTCATCGATCCGCGTTACCGCGCGATGCCCTGGGGCCACACGCACGTGTGGATGGTCGACGAACGCTGCGTGCATGAAGACGACCCGGCCAGCAACTGGCGCATGTTCCGCGAGCATCTGGTCGACCATGTCCCGATCCCCGCCGAGCAACTGCACCCGATGCCCGCGATCGCGGCCGGTGGCGACGAAGCTTACGAGCAGGACCTTCGGCGGCATATCACCGTCCGCGACGCGCGCGGCACGCCGCGCCTGGACCATGTCATGCTCGGCATGGGCGGCGACGGGCATACGGCCAGCCTGTTCCCGAATACCGGAGCGCTGGTGGAGAACGATCGCCTGGTCGTGTTCAACGACGGCGACACCGTCGCCGCCCCCCGGCCTCGCATGACCATGACCTATCGGCCGATCAATGCGGCCCGGTCGATCGCCGTGCTGGTGACCGGTTCGACCAAGTACGCGATGCTGCGCCGGGTCGCCCGCGAGGCCGGCCCCACCCCCGGGTTGCCGATCACCGGCGTGCATCCGACCCATGCCGACGCCGAGCTGGTCTGGTATCTCGACGGCGAGGCGGTGGGGGATCGCTGACTTGCGATCCGGGGGTAAGGTCACGACACTGGCCCGCTCGTTGGAACAGGGCCGTTGGTCGTCAATCAACTGGAGTTTCGCGGTGGGCAGCACCCCTGAGTGTCGGACACCTTCGTGGTGGGATGGATCGTCGTGGATCGGCACGCCGCTGGAAGGGACGGGCCTGATCGCGCCGCCGTCGCCGATGTTGCGGCGAAGGTTTGAACTCGACGCCGCCCCGAAGCAGGCGCGGCTGCACATCACGGCGCTGGGCCTCTACGAACCGTGGCTCAACGGCCAGCGCGTCGGCGATCTCGAACTGCAGCCGGGTTGGACCGACTACGCCAAGCGCGTGCATTTTCAGACCTACGACGTGACCGACCTGCTCGTCGCCGGCGCGAACACGCTGGGCGCGTTTCTCGGCGACGGGTGGTACAGCGGCCAGGTGGCCGGGTTCGAGCGCGGGGTGCTCTGGGGCTCGCGCCCGTTGCTCCGCGCCGCGCTGGTCATGACCGACGCCGACGGCACAACCACCACCCTCGCCACCGACGATCGATGGCAATGGCACGCCGGCCCCATCATCAGCGCCGACCTGCTCGGCGGTGAGCATTACGACGCCCGGAAAGAAATCGTCGGCTGGTGCGATGCTCATGCCGCAAGTGACGACGATTGGCGGGCGGTCGCGTTGCTCCAGCCTGCGACCGAGCCGCGCGCGGTGCATGAAAGCCCCGCTCCCCCGGTCCGTGTGATCGAGACCTTGCAACCGGTGGACGAACCGCTCTACCACCGCGGCGGCGGCGCATGGTCGCGCGTCACCTGGATCTACGACTTCGGACAGAACTTCACCGGCAAGGTCCGCCTGCATGTCAAGGGCCCGGCCGGCATGACCCTGCGACTGAAGTTTGCCGAGGTCCTCAAGCCCGATGGCAAACACCTGGATTGTTCCAACCTCCGCTCGGCCCAATGCACCGATGGCTACACCCTCAAGGGCGATCCGGCCGGTGAAACCTGGACCCCACGCTTCACGTTCCACGGCTTCCGCTATGCCGAAGTCAGTTGTGCAAACCGTTGGCGCGACGCCATCGAGCCGCTGACCCGCGACTCGCTCGTCGGCCTGGTCATGCACAACGACATGACCCGCATCGGGTCCTTTGAAGTCGGGCACGAACTGGTTAACCGCCTTCAGCAGAACATCGTCTGGGGCCAGCGGTCGAACTTCCTCGAAGTGCCGACCGATTGCCCGCAGCGCGACGAACGACTCGGCTGGACCGGCGACGCCCAGGTCTTCGCCCCGACCGCCGCGTTCAACTACGACGTCTGCGGCTTCTTCAATAAATGGTGCAACGACCTCGATGACGCGCAGACCGACGACGGCAAGATGCCCGTGGTCGCGCCGAACATCCGCGAGGACAGGGATGCCGGCGCGGGCTGGTCGGATGCGGTCGTGATCGTGCCATGGTCCACGTACCGCGCCTGCGGCGACCGGGCCATTCTCGAAAAGCACTACCCCACCATGAAACGCTGGGCCGACTACCAGACCGCCACCGCCGTCGACGGCGTGCGCGGCGACAAGGACCACGGCATCTTCCACGGCCACGGCGACTGGCTCGCCCTCGACCACAACTCCAGCAATCCCTGGGACAACGCCACACCCCTGTCCTGCGTAGGCACGGCCTACCACGCCTGTTCGCAAGACCTGTTCGCCCACATCGCCGAACTGCTCGGCAAGACCGACGATGCCGCCGAGGCCCGCGCCGCGCGGCAACGCGCCGTCGACGCATTCAACCGCCTGTTCGTCAAAGACGGACGCGTCACCGTGCATTCGCAGACGGCGCACCTGTTCGCCCTGGCCTTCGACCTGCTCGACGAAGCCCATCGCCCCGGCGTGTTCGATGATCTGCTCAAGCTCCTCGATGAGCGCGACGGCCACCTGTGCACCGGCTTCCTCGGCACGCCCCTGTGGTGCGACGTGCTCACCCGCTTCGGCCGCGTCGACAAGGCCTACGACCTGTTGCTCGTCGAAACCTTCCCCGGCTGGCTCTACCCGGTCACCCGCGGGGCGACGACCATGTGGGAACGCTGGAACAGTTGGCACCCCGAACAGGGCTTCGTCGAAACCGGCATGAACAGCCTCAATCACTACGCCTACGGCGCGGTCGGCGACTGGATGTATCGCACCGTCGCCGGCATCGACCTGGACATGAGCGGCCCGTCCCTCCAACTCGCCCCCCACCCCGACCCGCGACTCGGCCACTGCCGCGCCGCCCTCGACTCGCCCCTTGGCCGCATCGAATCAAGCTGGCGCTACGATGGTGATCAGGTCCATTACGAGCTGATCGTCCCCGAGGGCATCGAAGCCACCCACACCCGCCCCGGCGTCGAGGCGACGACCCTCCAACCCGGCCGGCACACGTTCACCCAATAGCCGAAAGCTGACCGCTCCCGCACACCTTCGTCTACCACAGGTCAACACTCGCCGGCTCAGCGCCTGCGCCGGATCAAGCACAAACCACCGGCCGCGATCCACGCCAACGTCGCCGGCTCCGGCACAACCTGCAGGTAAATGTCGTCCGCATCCCCGTCGACACCGTCACCCAGCCACAGCGCTCCGCTCAGTCCGGGGGCCAGATCGCTCACGCTCAGCCCGCCGATGATCTGCTGCCCGCTGGTCGTCAGGCCCGCCCACGTCGTGCCGCTGGCCAGGTCGGTGTCGAACAGCTTGTACCAGCCCGCTTCGCCGGTGCCGTTGAAGTCGATGACGTTGTCGTTGAAGCTCACGTCGCCGGCCGACGCGCCGCTGATCTCGATCCGGTCGCCCGCCCCCGGGTTATTGATGTCCGACCCGGCCGCCCCCAGTTCATAGCTGAATCCGCTGCCGGCTTCCATGCTCACGTTGCCGCTGGTGACGCCGAGCACGAATTCAAGCGTCCCGATGCTGGCGCCCGGGGCGATCGTGCCGCCGTCTTCGACGACCACGCCGTCGCCGCCGGTCGGGCCGATGCGGCCGGTCCCGCCGAGCGTGCCGCCGTCTTCAACGACGACCGCGCCGCTGCCGGTGCCCGATCCGCTGGTGTTGTTCACGAGCAAGGTGCCGTCGCTGACGGTGGTGCCGCCGTTGTAGTCGTTGATGTTGCCGGTGAAGGCCTGCGTGCCCGCGCCCTGCTTGACGACGGTCATCGTGCTGGCCGCGGCGCCGTTGGTGATTTGGCCGGCGTAGGTCGCGCTGCCCGAGGCGTTGTTCAGGATCAGCGTGGCGTGTGACGTCGAGCTGGAAAAGTCATTGACGCCGATGAGCGTCGACGTATCGGCGCTGCTGAGCGACCCGACGGAAAGCGACCCGCTGTCGCCGACGTTCTGGCGGATGTAGACCTTGCTGCCGCCGCTCATGGTCAGCGCCCCGGTGATGTCACCGGTGACCGCGTCGTTGCCGACCTGCAGGTTGAGTTGCCCGCCGGTGAGCGTGGCCGACCCGACGGTCAGCGACTCGATGAAGTTGCTGCCGCCGACGCGCTGGCCGAGGTCGAGGTCGCCGCCGGACAGCAGCAGTTCGTTGATGGTCAGGTCCATGCTCGTGCCGCCGCCGCGCCGGATGCGCAGACGACCCGACCCGGACTTGTCCAGTGTCCCGGTGATCTCCAGCACGACCCCGCC
>CAYYPN010000123.1:0-8184 GCA_964473545.1 uncultured Planctomycetaceae bacterium | reverse complement strand
GCAGTTCCGACGGGTCGGTTTCGGTGTAGCCGTTGGCGTGGACGAAGCGGAAGAACATGCGCGTCGCGCACATGTGTCGGGCGATGGACTTGGCGTTCAGGCCGTCGGCCTTGAGCCCGCGGAAGTGCTGAACGAGCGTTTTCATGTCGACGTCGGCGAGGCAGCGTGCGCCGCCGGTGACAAGGGACACGTTGAGCCGGGCCAGGTCCGACTCGTAGGCGTCGATGGTGTTGTCGGACAGGCCGCACTCGACCCGCAGGTAGGCCAGGAATTCACGAACCGGTTGGCTGAAGGGTTCGTCCATGGCGGGTCAGTCGCACGAGGTGGTTGGGGTGGCGTTGGGCGAGGCGGTAATAGTTGGGGCAGGACGGGTAATTGCCGAAGCAGGCGCTGAACGCCTGGCTGAGCTGGCCGAGGGTGAAGTGGTCACTGCACCTTGAATCGTCGAGCTCGATGAAGGGGCAGGCGTCGGCCGCGTCAGGAGAAGGCAATGCGCACACTTGGAGCACCCCATCGGTAAACGTCTGGGTCTGTTATCGACCGAACGCGCGACGGGCCATGAAAAAGCACATCGCGTGCCGGTGACACGCGATGTGTACGGAAATTATCGGTTGTTGCATGAAGCGGCGTCGTTATTTGACGTTCAGACGACGGCCGATCCGGCGGCGACGATTGAGCATCTTCCGGCCGTGGCGGCTTTTCATCCGGGCACGGAACCCGAATTTCCGCGAACGCTTGCGGTTGCTGGTGCGCTTGGGGTAATGAATCGCCATCGTATCGACTCCCGGCCTGTTCAGGCCATCGTATCCGTCCCGCCTCGGCGGAGGTGCGTTACTGGTCGTCGGGGACCGTGACGGCCCGCCAGACGTAGCGGCTGTTGCCCAGGGCGTCGGTCGCTCGCAGGCTGACCACGTGCGGTCCGGGCGAAAGGTCGGAAATCTTAATCGTTACTCGCTCGTTTGTCGAGTCGTAGATCATGTCCGCCGGCAGAATCGCCCGCCAGTCGTCCTCCCCATCCACCGAATAGCGGATTTGCGTGATCGGGCTCGTCGCATCGGTCACCCGGGCGGTCACGCTCACCGGCTCGCCCGCCGCGGCCGCTTCAATGGCCAGGTCCGTGATGTCCGGTGGGGTGTTGTCGACGGTGACCTGCCCGCTGACCCGCCGGGCGGTCCGGGCCTGGTCCGGGACGTTGTCCCGCTCGTCGCTGGCCGTCAGCCGAAGCTCGTACCGGCCGTCCGGCATCGATCGCGTGTCCCACTCGTACGTCGTTTCTTCCAGGTCCTCGGCCAGCTTCACGAATGGCTGCTCCTCGCCCAACTGGCGAACCTCGAGTTGGTACGTCAGGGCGTCGCCGTTGTCGTCGGAGGCCTCCCATTCGACGTTGATCGTCGTCCGCGGCTGGGGGGCGCCGTCGTCGCCGTGGGTGGGGTCGGGGTAGGTCGCGGTGAGTGACGCGATGCCCGGTCGCAGGTTGGGCATGAGGTACTTGAGCCCGACGCGCGAGACGGCCGGCGTGGCGTCGCCGTTGCTCGTCAAACGCAGGCGATACTGGATGAAACGAGCGGGGGGGCTGGCCACTTCCACGTGCACCACGTCGCCCTCCTGCTCGGGGTCGATATGCCGGGGGGCGGTCCATTCGGTCCAGTAGCCCGAGTCGGCGTCGCCGACGTTGCCCGTGCGGGTCTGCACCGCCACGGCGGCGTTGTCCGGCACCCTCGCCAGCACGCTGAGCTGACCCCACAGGCTGATCTGCGCCGCGTCCAGCGGGTCGCTGGTGAACGTGCCTTCGTCGGCATAGCCGGCGGTCAGTTCCACGACCTGGCCCGGGTTGGCCGTGCCGATCACGATGCGGTCGTCGACCTGCACCATGGCCGGGACCTGCTGGCTTTCCAGGTCGGCCAGCACGGTCGTGTTCTCGCCGGTCGTGTCGACGCGGTAGATCTGGCCTTCGTTGCCGGTGGCGATGATCAGGTGGTCGCCCTGTTTGAGCAGGCGGAGGATCATCACCGACTCGCGGAACACCTCGCGCACAAACCCGTCGGCATCGATGAAGTAGACGGCGTTGCCTTCCTTCTTCTGGGCACTGGCCGTGCCGGCTGTGCCGGACCCGCTGGGGCGGCGGGTGCTGAGGCTGGAACCGGCCCGGCCGCCGCGCTGGACCTGCATCGGCACACGCTGGCCTTCACGCAGCTTGGCCAGACGCGTGCGAATCACCTGCCGCACCTTGTCGTATTGCCGGGTGGTCGGCTTGGCCGGCGCGGCACCGACGGCCGCGGCGTCGCCACCATCCGCCTGGGCATCCGCATCGCCCGCACCCGGCAAAGGCTCGGGATCGGGTTGCGGCTGGGGCGGCTCGGGCTGGTCGCCGTCACCGTCATCGCCATCGTCTCCGTCACCATCATCCGCGTCGTCGCCCGCGCCGGGCGCAGCGCCGGCCGACGGGGTGGGGGAACCTTTCTCCTCTTCCGCCGCATCGGCCAGCCGCCCGGGCCGGGCCTGCTCGGCGTCGGCCGTGCCGATGTACAGCGACCCGTCTTCGTTGACGATCATCGCGCCGATTTCCGGTTCGGCCGCGTCGTACACCACGTAGGTCGTGAACACGCCCTCGGCCGCAACGAGGGGCCGGGGTGTGTCGTTGACCGCGACGTCGTTCGCATCCGCCGTCGCGTCGTTGGCGTCGTTGCCATCGGCGACGTCGTTGGGTTCGTCCACCGCCGGCGCCACGCCGACGATCGCCCCTTGCCGCGTCAGGCGATACACCAAACCTTCGCCGTCCGTCCCGGCATAGACCCGGCCCCGGCCGTCAAGGCTCAGGCACAGCACGTTCGGCTGCCCGGTTTCCAGTGCCGCGACCGGCGTCGCCGCGCCGGCTTCCAGGTCGACCACCAGCACGCGCCCGGCCGAACCGGTGCCGATCCACAACCGCGGCCCGTCGGGCACGATGTCCCACACGTACTTCGTATCCGGCAGGGCGATGGTGCGCGTGACCTGCCCGTTGGCGTGTCGTTCCAAACGCGCTTCGTCCCCGCTGATGCCGACCCAGAACGCCTCGCCGTCCGCCGCCAGGGTGAAGACCTGCGCCCCGTCAAAGCTCGCCACCTCCTCCAATTCGCCTTCATCCGTGAGTTCGACCACTTCACCGGTCGGACCCGTCGCCAGCAGCGCGCGCCCGTCGGCCGTGCGGATGATGTCATTGACCAATGCCTGCGTCGCGTCGAGTTCGACCAGCACCTGCGAGGCGCGACTCAGCTCGATACGCCCCAGGTTCGTCACGACCGTATGGTCGAGTGCGGCATTCTGAAAATCAGCCTCGGCCTTGTGCACCCATTCGCCCGGGTGCACGCCGAAGCTCGTCCCCGCCGCCGCCAACCACACGAACACGCCTATTGTCGTCCAACGTCTCACCGTCTGTGCTCCTCGGTTGGCTAGTCGTCCTGCCCGGGCTTGCGCTCGATCACCACCGGAAACTGCATCTGGCCCTGGATGACATAATCGAGCGGCTTCACCTGCTCGATGGTTTTCAGGTACGCCGTCGCCGCCGTGCTCGTCGGCTGCAGCAGCATCGCCCGACGACTCGAAGGCAGGTTCGGCAACTCCCGCCGACCCACCGCAACCTCCCCTTGCCCGCTCATCCGCAGCAACACGTACAACGCATCCGACCGCATCGACGCCATCCGCTCGACCATGTCGAACAGCGCGTCGGCGTCGTGGATCCGTTGCAGGTGCGGGTGGGCTTCGAGGTACCGTCGCCAGTACATCTGCGCCCCGCCCACCATCAGGATGTACGACCCCTCGGCCGCATCCTTCGGTACGTCCACCGCGATGGTCTGGCGCACCTTCTCGCCTCGGAACGGCATCATTTGAACCTCGACCCGCAACCGGCCGCCGGGCGCGACGCGCGGCTGGCGCACCGCCAGGTCGACAATCTCCGCCGACTGCATGTCCTCGTGGATCGTGACCGTCGTCTCGATGCGTTCGAGGTGGGCCTGGCCGAACGGGTTGTCGCCGATGGTCATCAACGGGCTGGCCATGTCGTAGAGGATGCCGAAGGACGCGCCACCGGGCAGCAGCGAACGGATGTTCAACGACCGGCCATTGTCGAAGTGGGCGACCGCGTTGCTTTCGATCGTGTGGTAGGGGGGGATTTCCGTATCGGTGTTCAGGCTCAACACGGCGGTGTAGGCCGCGAGAATGGGCGTGTAGTACGGCTCGCGGGCAAGCTGGTAGTTGAAGGTGCGATCCTTCGACTCGCCCGGCCAGTCGACGGTGACCTTCGCCGGGGCGAAGGGGTGGTCGATGTCCGGCGCGGCGACCACGGCGCTGGATTCATCGTTGACCAGCGCACCGATGACCTGGCCCGACCCGCCGAGCTTGAAGCTGGCCGAGAGGTTGGGCTGCACGTAATGGACATAGCCGGTGGCAAAGGGGAGGTTGGTTGCGCCGGTGGCGTTGAAGGCGTGGCCGAAGGCGAGGATGCGCGTGATGCGGCCGGCATCATCGCGAAGGACTTCGGTGATTGTCCCGACCGCCGGCAGGTCCATGTCGCCCATGACCAGCGGGACGCTGGCGACGCCGCCGGGCTCGAGCGGGATGTTGCGGGGGTTGATCCACCGCGGCGGCAAACCGGTCGGCCCACCCCCGGAACCGGAAGTGGAAGTGGAAGCGGAACCACCCCCGGCGGTCACCGGCGTCAAGCCCATCGGTTCCAGCAGCGGGCGAAGCCGCTCGGCATGCGAACCGCCGATCATCACCGGCAGCATCAGGCGCCGTCGGCCTTGGGCATGCGAGGCCGGCCCTTTCGCCGGTTCCACCTTGAGCAACTCGGCCAGCGCCTCGGTCCGCCACGTGGCGCGTTCGGGCGCATCGGAGGCTTGCGCCGCGGCGAGCAGGCGGGCCAGGCCCTGTCCCGAGCCGCGGCCGGGTGGCGGCGGTGCGTCGTGGTTGGGTTCGGCAGCGCGGCTGCTCGCGGCGAGCATCTGTTCGATCGGCTGGATGCCCGCGAAGCAGTCCTTGCCCAGGCTGTAGCCGTAGGCGAAGGCGCCGAGCATGCGACCGCCGTCGCCGGGAGCGAATTCGCCGCGGCGTGTGCCGACGGGCCAGAGGTAGATAGGCGAGCCGCTCATGCCGCTGACCGGTCCGAGCTTCTGCATGCGCTCGTCGGTGCAGCGGACCCAGACGACGCTTTTGCCGGGTTGCCAGCCGCGTTCGACGCTGACGACCTCGACATCGAAGGTTTCGATTTCGGTGCCGTGGTAGACGGTCAGGCCGTAGCCGATCATGCCCGGCTGGACCTCGTCGACGGCGATGTGCCGCCGTGGGTCGAACCCTTCAGGCCGATCGTTCGCCGGCGCCGCCGCGGCCAGAGCCAGCAGACCCAGCCACGCCGCCGCCAACGTCCTGCTGTACATGACTGTCATGCCGTCAAAGTAGTCGGCGCAGATTCAATTGACAAGTTGGCGATCGTGATCTAGTTTTGATTCTGCAGGTCTGCCACAGACCGTCTTCAGGACGGCATTGGCTCGATGCGGTAATGGCTGACAACCCGATCGACATTATCGAACGCACCGAACAGATCATCGGATATCGCTTCGTCAACGAGCAGACGCTCGTCGAAGCCCTCACCCACGCTTCGGTGGCGGACGATCGGCTTCAGTCCAACGAGCGCATGGAGTTTCTCGGCGATGCGATCCTCGGGTTCGTCGTCTGCGAGTACCTTTATAACCGCTACACCGAGCTGCGCGAGGGCGACCTGACCAAGATCAAGAGCGCCGTCGTCAGCCGCCGGGTCTGCGCCAAGGTCAGCGACAAGATCGGCTTGACCGAGCTGCTCACGCTGGGCAAGGGGATGAGCGGCCGACACGACCTGCCTTCGAGCGTTTCCGCCGCGGTGTACGAATCGATCGTCGCGGCGATCTACCTTGATGGCGGCGTCGACCCGGCGCGGGCGTTCATCCTCGAACACATGGTGGCTGAGATCGAGGAAGCCGAGGACTCGACCCACCTTTACAACTACAAGTCGCTGCTTCAGCAGTACGCCCAGCGCACGCAGAGCGACCTGCCGGCCTACCACCTGCTGGATGAAAAGGGCCCGGACCATTCCAAGTGTTTCGAGGTCGCCGCGGAGATCGGCGGCCGGCGCTTCCCCGGCGCCTGGGGGGCGAACAAGAAGGAAGCCGAGCAGAACGCCGCCCTCAACGCCCTATACGAACTGGGCATCCTCCGCCCCGAAACGACGGGCCAGGTGTAGCCCCCACCAATTCGAATGAACTGGCCTCGGTGGGACTCGAACCCACACGGCCCTTACGGGCCAGGCGATTTTAAGTCGCCTGCGTCTGCCGATTCCGCCACGAGGCCTGATGGCGAAGATTATACCGCGATCCGGATGATAAACGGGCGACCGGGTCTTGATTAATTGGCGATTTTGTTGGGTAAACCCCAGTGGACGCGGTTGCTGTGTGGGGTAAATTCAGGTTGAGGATTGTGTCCTATCAGTCGTGGCATTTTTGTCAAGGAGAAAGCTATGATTTGCTTCCGAGCATTACTGTTGGGTCTTGTCTGTGTCGTGGCGCTGGGTAGTATCCCGGCTTGGGCGGATGGTCATTTCTTCGCCAACGTGGAATTGGAGTTCGTGCCGGTGGACAACAATCCCGGCGTTTCGCCGAACCTGTGGAACGACCCCACAGCCCGTCAGCCGGTGAATCAGGTCGCCTTCCAGAACAACTTTGTGCTTACCACCGCGGGGGCGACGGGTGTGGTCGAGGATGGCGATTTCGACGTCAGTTCCATTGCCGGGACCATCGTGTCCACTCCCACGGCCGAGTTCACTCCCGCCGTCCAGGGCCTGCCCCTCGATGGCAACAAGGCCAAGGTTCAGGTGTTGGCCACCGCGATCTCCGGCGCCCCCCCTGAGTGGGTCAACTCGCAGGCTTCGGTGACGTCGATGGACGCCAGACTCACGGCGTTGACACCGCAGGCCCTGTACATGGACTGGACGTTGCGCATCACCTATCGACTTTCGGCCGAGGCGGAGTTGGCCGGGGAGACCGCCTCGAGCAGCCTGATCGTAGACCTGGTTGCCGACTTTGCCACCGGCATCGACACGATCTGGATCGACGGACAGCCGATGGGCGACTCGTTTAACTTGATGCGTTCGGTCAACGACATCGCCAACGATGGTCAAGTCACTTCGCTGCCCGCGCAACCCCCGGCGGACACGAAGGTGACCGAGGAGTTCGCGGTCACGCTCCGGGCCACGGGCACGGGTGGCGGCACGTCGGTACCGCGTAACTACCTGCTCGATCTCGCCGTCGAAGGCCAGGCAACGTCGGTTCCCGAGCCGGCCTCGCTGGCCCTTATTTCGGTGGTGGGGCTTTTGGTGGTGGGTCGGCGGCGTGTGCGTCGGTGAACAAAGCGGCATCGGGTACGCTAACCCCTTGTATCTTGGAGATGATCGCTGGAAGTTCCAGGATCAGCCCTGTGGTTGCCGCACATTGTAATTGAGACCAAGTCGCGCCTTGCGCCCGGGTGGCGTGTAGGGCATGATGGAAAGCATGGCTCACCCACGACGTGCGGATATCGATGAACGCGACCTGGTCGGTTTCAAGTACTTCAAGAAGATGCTGCGCCTGCTCGATCGGCTTGCCCAAGCCGACGAACAACATCACTGAACCCCGATGCGCTGTCGTGCCACGGGATCGCGTCGCGGTCGACGCTGCGCCGATGCCGCATCGAGCCCGCCCCCCGATCCACGCCGCCATCCGTCACACCAAAGCGAACCCCACCGCACCGACCTGACATGCACTCTGCAATCCACGGGCCGAACAGGATTGGGACACGATCGGTCTGGGACTGGGAACTGTAGACGCTGATCGGCTCATACTTCGACGACAACGACGGCACGATCGACGGCAACATCAACAGCAACATTCTGGCGTGCTTCACCGAGTGCTTCGGCGGCAACAAGCTCGAAAACTTCAACGGCAGCACCGGCGAAACGCCGCACGATTTCTACAAGTTCTCCAATGCCACGAGCTGTTCGGTTCAGGAGGCGGGTATCCTCGACGGCAACGGCGATATCTGCACCGAGGTCTGCGTGACCAATTACTCCGAACTGCCGTGGGCGATCGGTGAAGTGATGATCGGCTCGGGCGACGTCGGCAAGGTCCCCGATCCGGCGTCGAT
>CAYYPN010000122.1:0-8199 GCA_964473545.1 uncultured Planctomycetaceae bacterium | reverse complement strand
GCGCGATGTCGCCGCGCACCTCCGGCACGTCGGGCAGGTAGGTCGGCACCGGCGCCTCGTCCGGATCGTGACGCTGCTGCGGCGCAAGCCGATGTTCCTGGGCGATCCGTTCGAGGTTGCCGCCGCGCTCCACCGGTGACCGCCACATCGTGCTCTCGTGCGTGACGCCGAAGTTGTGGTACAGCAGGAACGGCTGATCCGGCAACGACCCGTTGCCCAGATCGTCCACCCAGTCCCGTCGCTCGTCGGCGAACGACTCGGGCGGGTCGAAATTGAAGTCGAGCTTGTTGGACCAGTTGACGTAGTAGCCGGCCTCGCGGAGGACCTCGGTGAACAGCCGCGGCGGCGACAGCAGTTTCGACCGGTGGTGATGCGTGCCGATCGACCACGGATAGCAGCCGCTGATCACGCTCGATCGGCTCGGCGAACAGACCGGGGCGGTGCTGATGGCGTTGGTGTAGCGTGCGCCGCGCTCGGCCAGGGCGTCGAGGTGCGGCGTCGAGGCGTAGTCGCACCCGTAGCAATGCGGGTGCAGACCCGTGTCCTCGCCGATGAGCAGGATGAAATTGGGGCGTTGCGTTGACACGACAGGGTACTCCTTGCAACCCGCATCAACCATAATACGACCTTCGCGGCCCGGCAAGGCCGCCCGCACACAACTCAAGCAATTGCCCTTACAATTCCGGCATGGCAGCCAAACGCGAAGCAAAGTCCAAGCCCGACCCGAAACCCGCAGTGGATCGCTATGCCAAGTCGACCGCGGCCCATGCGGCGGCGAAGCGGGTCATGCCCGGCGGGGTCAACTCGCCGGTTCGTGCTTACCAGTCCGTCGGGCGCGATCCGATCACGATCGTCTCCGGCAGCGGCTGCCGCGTCACCGACCTCGACGGCAACGAATACATCGACTACGTCGGCAGCTACGGGCCTCTGATCGCCGGGCACGCCCCCGAGCCGGTCATCGCCGCGGTCACCAAGACCGCCCGCCGGGGGACGACCTTCGGCATGCCGACCGAGTTGGAGACGAAGCTGGCCGAGTGCGTGGTCGAAGCGTTCCCGGCCGTTGATGTGGTGCGTTTCGTCAACAGCGGGACCGAGGCGGTGATGAGTACGATCCGCCTGGCCCGCGGCGCGACGGGCCGGTCGGCGGTGGTCAAGTGCATCGGCGGGTATCACGGCCATGTCGATGCCTTGCTCGTTCAGGCCGGCAGCGGCGCGACGACGTTGGGCACGCCCAGTTCACCCGGCGTGCCCGAGTCGCAGACCCGCGACACGCTGCTTGTGCCGTACAACGACCTCGATGCGATGCGCGACGCGTTCAAGGAACACGGCGACCGCATCGCCTGCATCATCGTCGAACCCGTCGCCGGCAACATGGGCTGCGTCCCCCCGGCCAAGGGGTACCTTGCGGGGTTGCGGAAGCTGTGCGACGACCATGAGGCGCTGCTGGTGTTTGATGAAGTGATGACGGGCTTGCGCGTCGCGTTGGGCGGAGCCCAATCCCGCTACGGCATCCATCCCGACCTGACGGCGATGGGTAAGATCGTCGGCGGGGGGATGCCCTGTGCAGCGTACGGCGGTCGCGAAGACCTGATGCGCCGGGTCGCGCCGGACGGCCCGATCTACCAGGCCGGCACGCTCAGCGGCAATCCCGTCGCCATGGCCGCGGGCCTGGCCACGCTCGAATTGCTCAATGCCGACGGCGTGTACGATCAACTCGAACAGGCCGGCGCGAAACTGGCCAACGGCCTGGCCGAGGCGGCGTCCGACGCCGACGTGCCGGTCACGATCAACCGTGTCGGTTCGATGCTCACGCCGTTTTTCACCGACGGCCCCGTGGTCAACTACGACGACGCCACCGCCTGCGACACCGAGGCGTTCGCCGCGTTTTTCCGGGCGATGCTCGATGCCGGCGTGGTCCTGCCGCCCAGCCAGTACGAAGCGTGGTTTGTGTCGCTGGCCCACGACAATGAAGCGATCGACCAGACGATAACCGCGGCGAAGGGGGCCTTCGCCGCGGTCGCTCAGTTGAGGGGTTGATCAGGCGCTCACCTGGCCCGTCGCATCAACAGCAGTGAACCGACGCCCATCAGGCCCATGCCCGCGGGTTCGGGGACGTTGGTCGTCACCGAGAAGTTGGTGATGGTGGCCTGGATGTTCTGGTCATCGAACTTCTCCTTGAAGCCGTTGCCGTTGAACTCGAAGAAGAAGGTGTCGATGGTCGTGTCGCCCCCCGCGGTGGCGTCGGTCGTGACCGGGCCGCTGGCGATGTGGTTGCCGTCGGCGGTCAACTGGATGTCGCCGGCGCCGTCCACGTGGGTGATGCGGAAGGAGATGGTGTGAACGCTGTTGGCGTCGGCGGTCGTGTCGTGCTTGCCGAGGTTGGTGCTGCCGGTGTCTTCGAACTTGGCGTTCTGCGTTCCGCCCCGGGGCTTGAAGTCGATCTCGTAAAAGTAGCCGGACCCGCTGTTGCTGAAGCCGACTTCGTACCAACTGCTCGTGTTGGCCGGGATATGGTCGAGCACGAAGTCCAGCGTGACTTCGATGTAGTCGCCGGCGTTAGTCAACGCGATGGACGACGGCAGGGCGGCCGTCACATCCGAGTTCTTGGCTGTCTCGATCGTCAGCGTGTTCGTCGCGGCGTTGGAATCCAGGACGCCGGCGCCGCCGCTGGCGTTCCACGTGACGTCGCCGACGTTGTCGACGAGTGTTTCGGCCTGCGTGTAACCGCTCAGGCACAGGACGGCGGCGATGGTCAGGATGCTTGCGATTCTCATGTCTTTTCTCCTCTGACAGGGGACAATAGGCTCTCTCAAGGCACGTTCAGTGTACACCATGCTGGGCGTTCTGCCCGGCACGGAGACGATATATTTCACGGGCCACGTCGCGCGACGCCTCGGTCATTTTGACGTAAGGCGTGTCGGTGATCGTCAGGAACCCGATGTTGTGATTTTCCCCGTCGCCGACGCGGCCGGAGACCGGCTCGTCGATCAACTGGAACCAGTGCACGCCCACGATCCGTGGGTTGGTCGCTGCGCCGCTGACGTATTGCTTGAACAATCTTGCCCGGTCGGCCTGGTTCTCTCCACTTCGCAGGCCCGGCCCGAACACGCCGGCGTCCGTCGCTCCGAAGTGGAACTCACCCACGACGATCGGCTTGTCGATGTCCGCCGGGGGCTGCCACGCCGCGATCGTCCGCCGGTACAGGTTGAACGAAACCACGTCGGTAAACTCGGCCGCCGCTTCGACGACCTGCGGGTTGTTCTCGGCAAAACGGCAACCCAGGTACAGCTTGTTCGGCGCGACTTCCTTCAGCACACCGTTGACCTTGCGGAAATACGTCCGCACGATCTTGCGGTTGAACTCGCGCAGGTCGGCCTTGCCCTCGTCGGTCTGCGGCAGGCGGTCGGTCCGGCCGAGCAACTGGTCCCAGTTGTCGTTCCACATACGCCACGCCGAATTGAGCTGGTCGATCTTGCCGTACTTGTCCTTGAGGAACGCGACCAGGGCCCGCTTGGCCGGCTGGTCCTTGCCGTCGGCCTGGAGCACGCCCTCGGCCAGGTACGTCTCGTCACCCCAGCTCAACTCGTTGTCAACGAAGTAACCGATGCAATAGGGATCGTCGATCGTGCCGCGCGTGAAGTTCTCCGCGCGGGTGCGCAGGTTTTCTTCGAACTTCTCGTCAAACGGGTCGGGCACCGGATTGCGCGTGCCGCGCTGCCATGGCAACTTCTTCGCCCAGTAATGGACCCAGTGCGTGTAGGGGATGGTCGTGTCGGCGAACAGTTCCTTATCCGACCAGCAACCGATGGTATTGAAGCCCCAGTTCATCAGGCGCTTGGGCGTGATGTCGAGCCAGGTCTCGCGCCAGTCCTGGCCGTACTTCCGCTCGAGGTTGGCCGAGTAGAAGAAGTAGGAGGGGACCTCCTTGTCCTTGTACTCGCCGCGCCAGCCCTTGGCCATGGTCAGGTGATCTTCGAGCGCCGGTTCATTCTCCCAAGGCGGATTGGCGAACCAGTCGGCGCGGAACTCTTCGTCGACCGGCGTGCCGCCCTTGCCTTGCACGACGTCCATGCCGATCGAGAAAAACAGCCGCCCCTCGGGATCGACCAGGTGCCACTTGCCCTGGTGTTTTTCGGTGCGGAAGTGGCCGGTCGCTTCGAGTTGCGGGCCGTCGGCCCATCCGCCGTACTTGTTCCAACTGTCCGGCCGGGGGTTGTCCTGCAGCCGCCTGGCTTCGGCCTCGCGCGCCGCGGCAAGATCGTCCACGCGGTGAATCTTCTCCTCCCAGTCGGCATGCATGTACTGCCCGAACTTGTCCACGAACGGAAAGAACGGATCGGGCACCTTCAGGTCTTCCGGGTCAAACGTGCCGGTCGCTCGGACGGAATGCACGAGGAACTTCCGGGGCCGGGTCGGATGGCCGGTGAAGAGGTTGATCTCGACGATATGGGTTGGATCGATTGACCCGCCGTGCTCGCCGCGCTTGCCCCAGGGGGTGTGGTCCATGCCGGTCATCTGCTGGCGCAGGTCTTCAGCGTAAGTGCGATCGATGCGGACAACGATCGTGCCGCGCTGGCCGGGGTCGAGCGTGAGGCCGCTGGTCAACGAGTTCTTGCGGCCGGTCGCGCCGGGGTTGTCCACGCGGCAGGCGATGCTGGTCGACTCATCGTTGAGGTTGGTCACGTCAACCTCGACGCGGGTGTGCGCGGAGATGTCCCACGCCGGCCCGTCGGGCTGAATGCGGGCATTGGGGTAGGGCCGCTCCGTCCCGAAAGTCACCTCCAGCGCCTTGCCGCCATCGTGGTCGACGATCGCGACATTGCTGTCGAGCGTGTTGACCCGATCCATGATGCCCGGCTCGGTAAAGTCGGCGATCACCATCGGCTCGGCGGCCGAAGCGATCGATGCGGCGGCGACGATGAACAATGCAATGCAGGCGATACGACTCATGGGGTTGGGTTCCATTTCAATCAGAATGCCGAGTGAGTGACGCGGTTGTTTTTCTCTGCCTCGACGTAGTTCGTGAACGTGTCGACATGCCCGTCAAGGAAGCCGCAGATATTCAGGCCGGCGTGGCGATAGGCGTTGACGCCGTCCTTGTTGGTCCATTCCTTGCCATTGACGTCCAGGGGGAAACCGTTGTTGTCGTAGGTCTGCTTGACCCACTGATAAGCGCCTTTCTGGGAATCGCCATGCCGCACGCCGGTCAACAGGACCATGCGGGCCGGTGCCTCGACCTTGGCCAGCGGGTTCGGGCCGCCCTTGTCTTCGTGCAGCTTGTTGTCCCAGATGTAGTTCAGGCCGATGCCGTTGTTGCCCTGGTTTTCTTCGATGTCTTCCTTGAGTTCGGGGCAGAACACGATCTCGGTGGCGGACTTCTTACTGAACTTGCTCGCGGTGATCAGGTCGTTGCCGATGTACTGACCGATGTATTTCACCGAGTACCACCAGATGTTGACGTCGGTCCTGGTCTGGCCTTCCCAGGTGAATTCGTCGAAGTTGACGCGCGGCGGCGGGATGTAGTCGTTGTGCTCCTGGGCGTACATCTTGAACCCGATGAGGTTCTGGCGATACCGCGTCTGGCACAACGTGCTGCGGGCGATCGCACGCGCCTTGTCCATCGCCGGCAACAGGATCGACAGCAGCAGCGAGATGATCGCCACCACCACCAAAAGCTCGACCAGCGTGAAACCCTGTCGGCGTTTCATGTGGCGGCTCCTTCCACGAGTTGGGGAACCGGTCCGGTGGTCTGCTGCACCTCGAACATGCAGGGCATCGTGCGATGAATCGGCGCGGCCGCCGTGCCATCAAGCAACCGGCTCATCATCGACGCGGCCTCGATGCCCAACGCCTCGGCATCCTGGCACACCGCCGTGTAAGGCGGAAAGGATTCGTAACGCTGATTCGTATCGTCGAAGCCGACGATCGACAGATCTTCCGGCACGCGGATGCCCAGCTCCGCACAGGCCCGCAACGCGCCGCGGGTCGGGCCGCTGTTGGTGAAGATTATCGCGGTGTGGCGGTCGGGCATGCTGGCCAGGCGACGGATCACGCTGGCGCCGGAGTGGGTGTCCGACAATACCGACCACCGCAGGCTGCGGTCGATCGGCAGGCCGAGCCTAGTACAGCCGCGATCGAATCCGCGGACGCGCTCGTCGTGGTCGTGGTCCCGCTCTTCTCGGGCGGCCAGGCCGATGCGGCGGTGGCCCAGGTGATACAGATGCTCGACCGCCTGCTCGTACCCGCTGGCCGAGTCGACCACGATCCAGTTGGCCCGGGGATGCTCGTGTCGACTGGCGATCAGCACCATGGGGAAGCCTTCGGCGGCGATCGCGGCGACGACCGCCTGATTCCGGGGACGGATCTGAATCAACACGCCGCGCAGGTCCTTGCGGAGAAAGAATTGCGTGTACGTCTCCTCCGGCCGCTTATCACGGTAGGGATCGATCAGGGCCAGGTCGTACTGCTCCTGGCCCAGGGCCGAGCCCATCCCGCCGAGCAGGGCGGCGTGATATTCGCCGATGTTGCCGACGAGTTGGCCCAGGGGGTGCACGAAACCAATGTAGCGACTGGCTTTAAGTCCGACCGAGCGGTCGTGGCCCATCTCGCTGGCGGCCTGGAGGACACGCTGGCGGGTGGCCTCGGCGATGCCCGGGCGGCTGTTGAGCACGCGGCTGACCGTCGCACTGGAGATACGCAGGTGGTCGGCGATCTGCTTGACCGTAGCCATACCCTGAGTATAGCACGTTCCGCAAGGATTGCAAAATATTTGTATCGGGCCGCTCGGCAGGGTATATTGCCATGTGGCGTGGCTGGGGCCACGCCGGTTACACCCGTTGCGTCCGAATCGAAGGAGAAGCCATGAATCGTCACATCCTGAGCCTGATCGCCGCCCTGAGCCTGACCGCCGTCAGCCATGCCGCCACCACCGAGTGGACCGGCAGCCTCGACAACGATTTCAACACCGCCGACAACTGGACCGCCGGTGTGCCCGACGCCGACGGCAACGACGGCCTGATCGCCTCCGGCACGCCGATCATCGACCTGAACTTCGATGTGATCCTGACCCAGAACGACGGCGACGTCGTCGTCGATCGCGGCGGCAGTCTCGTTCGCTTCAGTGTCGGCACCTGGACCATGAACGGCGGTTCGTTCGATGTCGCCACCGGCGACCTGCGCTTCAACGGCGGCGACTTCATCCTCAACGCCGGTGAACTGCGATATTCCGGCGCGCCCGAAACCGAGGCCTATCGTATTGAAAATGCCGACTCCAGCTTCCATATCCTCAGCGGCAACCACAACCTTGGCGGAGGCAAGCTCGGCCTGCGCAATGGCCAGGTGCTGATCGACAACGCCTCGCTCACCGTGGGGTCTTTCAACTTCGCCATCAACGGCACAGGCATCGATCCCCAACTCACCGTCCGAAACGGCGCTACCCTGACCATTACCAGTGACGGCAACTCCTCCGGCGTCATGAACTACGTCGCGAGCAACAACACCGGCTTCGGCCAGGTCACCTTCGACGGTGCCGCTTCGGCCATCACCGCCGACACGTGGAACAGCGGCCGCAGGACCGAATGGAACATCGACTTCACCAGCGCGGCCGTCGGCAGCACCTTCACAATCAATTCCAGCGAACGCCTGACCGAAGCCCAATGGCAAACCCAGTGGACCAACGGCAAGCTGACTGTCGACGGCGGCAACGCCGGCAGTTTCGCCGATCACTTCGAGGTCACCACGACCGACAACAGCGGCACGCTGACGTTCATTCCCGAGCCGGCCGCGGTCGGCATGCTCGGCGCCGCCGGGGCGCTGTTGATCCTGCGGCGGCGATGAATGTGAGCAAAGCCCACGCATGGCCATGCGTGGGCTTTTTTAAGATCATGATGCGACGGAACGCATTTACCTTGGTGGTAACCGTTCACGGCAATTGGCGAGAGCAAGTGTGATGAGCCGATAACCATGGCATGGACCAAGACGGGCGCATCGCGGAACTGGAAGCAGAAGTGGCTGAGTTGAAGCGTCTGTTGGCCAAGGCGTTGGACGAGATCGCCCGGCTCAAACGCAACTCGCGGACCAGTTCCAAGCCGCCTTCCAGCGACATCGTCAAACCCCCGAAGGCCGACGCGGGCGGGGGCAAAGGTGGCAAGAAGCGCAAGGCCGGTGGCCAACCCGGTCACACCAAGCACACCCGCACGC
>CAYYPN010000121.1:0-8340 GCA_964473545.1 uncultured Planctomycetaceae bacterium | reverse complement strand
GCCGGCGACGATCGCGTTGCTGGGCCTGGGCGGTCTGATGCTCGTCCGACGCCGCAAGTGAGCGGCGGCTTGCCACATCGCATTCCTCCTCCGCGCGGCGGGGTGCCCTTCCGGCATCCCGCCGCGTTTTTGTTTACTTGCCGGATCAGGCAAGGGGGATGCTGGTCAGCAGCAGCGCTGTATGAACAGTGCCAGACAATGTCCAGGCCACCTTGCCATTGGGTGTGAGGTGCTTGTCCATGAACAGCACGGCGCACGTGGCCAACAAGCCCAGCCCCGCGCAGAGCATCAGCAACGGGAACGCGGCGTCGGCGATCAGCCGCGGCGATCACACGAGGTCGGCCACGCCGTCCCGGTCAGGGCCTGGGTCGCATGAAGAAGCAGGTTGAATCGGGCCGGCCAACGACGCAGTCGTACGGCCATCGGAACCGGCTTGCGGTCGGCCGGTGCGTAGGTCGAGGCAGGGCCATGGTGCAGGCGCGGAACCGTTGGCAGCACATACGTCACAGCGATTGCTTGCGGGTCGGGCGGATCTCAAGTTGCGTGTGACGAACCGGGTTGGGCGCGGTAGTCGCTCGGCGTATGTCCGGCGATGCGTTTGAAGTGGCGGCAGAACTGGGCCGGGTCGTAGAAGCCGGTTTCGTAGGCGACCTCGCCGACGCTCAGGCGCGTGTTGCGCAGCAGGCGTCGGGCGTGGGCGATGCGGGTGTGCAGAATTTCCTGATAGGGCGAGCGACCCAGGGCCTTGCGGAAACGCAACTCCAGCAACCGCCGCGAGACGTTGCCCAGTTCGCCCAGCAGCTTGTCGACGGTCATGGCCCGGGCCTCGGTGTGACTGATCAACAGCAACGCCCGATGCACGAGGGGGTCGGCCACGCCGAACACGCGCGTGCTTTCACGTTCGATCACCTCGCCGGGCTGAACGAGCTCCCGCCGCTCGGCGACGGGCCGGCCGCGGAGCAGGGCGTCGAGATGGGCCGCGGCCCGGTAACCGACCTCGACGAAATCCTCCTGCACGCTGGTCAGCGTCACCACCGATTCCACGCAGGCCAGTTCGTCGTTGCTCACGCCGACGACCGCCACGTCTTCCGGCACGTTAAGCCCGGCTTCGAGGGCCGCGTTCACCGTGGTCAATGCAATGCCGTCGTTGGCACACATCACGCCGCAAGGTCGTGGCAATCGCTGCAGCCATCGGGCAAACTCGGCCGGGTGGTCGTTGGCCGTCTGGTCATCGGACTGGCTGAGCGTCCGGGTGTATCCCGCTTCACGAAGGACCTGCTCGAACCCGCGCCGGCGCTGTTCGGAAAAGTGGATGCCGCGCGTGCCCACGTAGGCGAAGTGCTGGATCCGGCGATCCAGCAGATGCCGCGCGGCGCGCCGGCCGGCTTCGATGTCGTCGGAGGTGACCGTGTGAAAGTCATGGTGCCTTGCGGCATTGTTCAGAATCACCACCTGCGCCCGGCGGACCTGCTCGCGCGTGACCAGATGCCACGGCTCGAGGATGCCCAGAATGCCATCCGCCTCGCACGTCAGGGCCTGGTCCCAGGTGAGGATCGACGTGTTGCCGGCCCGTTGAATCTCCCAGTCCAGATGCTCGTGGGCGAAGTTGTGCGCACCGATACAGAACCACCGACCCGCCGCGGGGGTGGCCAGGTCCAACGCCAGGGCCACACGCAAACCGCTTGTCACATCTCCAAGGATAGCTCATCTTTCGTATATCGACAACAAATTATGCGTTTATTGACTACCCGGCCCCACGTCGGCGAGGTATTCTTCAATCAGCGTTTCCGTAAAATCATGTCTGTCGCGGTGCGAAACTTGCCGCGGCGCATGAACAGTTGCAAGGCCCGAGCGGCCTGAGAAGGAGGACGGCTATGACTCATACCCATCTGTTTCGATTTGCGATCGTGCTGGGGATCGTCGCGGCCTGGCAGGCCTCGGCCTCGGCGGATGTGATCCTGACCACCGCCGACGGCAACGGCGCCGATGCGTATATCCATCAAAACAGCCCAAGCACCAACTTCGGGGCCAGTGGCAACTTGGAAGTCAAGAGGGATACCAGAGAGAATGAGAACTGGGACCGCAAGACGTACTTGCGATTCGACATATCCAGCCTGACGGTGACGGTTGCCAGCGCCAAGTTGGAATTGGAATTCGCCGAACCCGCGGGGTGGAACCGCACTCATGCGTTGTACGGACTGAACGAAAAAGACGGCACCGAAACCGACATCGACGACAACTGGGACGAATCCGGACTGACCTGGAACAACGCGCCGGGCCACGATAATGATAGCACGGTCACCGACGCCACGTTCCTGGGCGAACTGCAAATTGTCGAAAATCAAACCGGTATCGTAACGTACAACCAGTCGGCGATCTCCGATTTCCTCAACGCGGATGAAGACGGACTGGTCACCTTCATCCTCTACCGGTCAGACAGCGGCATTACCGTTGAGAAATTCCATTCGAAGGAAACCACCGGCGAAGACGCGATGGCGCCGACGCTGACGATGACGTTGATCCCCGAGCCGGCCTCGGTGTTGATGCTTGGGTTGTGCGGAATGCTGGCCCTGCGGCGTCGCGGGTGAACGATCGGGTTAGAGACACGCGATAGAAACCGTTAATGATTGCAGTGAGGCGCATGATGAGAAAACGATGGATTGTGATGAGTTGGGCCCTGGTGCTGGCCGGGGCGGGACAGGCTTCGGCCGCTTCGATCGGAATCAACTTCGGGTCCAACCGACCTGGCGGCGAGATCGCCCCGACGGAAACCGCCGGGGTCGTGGCCCAGGCCAACTGGAACAACGCCCCCAACCAGAACGGCAGCACGTCCGACATCACCGGCCCCGTCGCCGGCACGGTCGTGGATGACAGCAACGCCGCCACCGGCGTCACCGTGAACTGGTCGGCCAGCAAGGCCACCTGGAACGCCAACAACAGCTTCACCGGCGGCGACGCCAAGCTGATGAAAGGCTACCTCGACAGCAAGGGCACGAACACCGTGACCGTCAGCGACATCGACTACGCGGCCTACCACGTCTACGTTTACGTGGGCCAGGACAAAGTGTCGACTGGTTCGATGTCGATCAGCAATGCCGCGACGACTTACTACTTCACCACGCAGGGCAACGGCGCTTCATCGTTCGTTGAGGCCACCGCAACCGCGCCCAACGACGCGGCGACTTCCAACTACATGATTTTCAGCAACCTGACCGGTGCGTCGTTCACGATCACCGAAGGCAGTGTCGATGGCACGCCGGGCATGTTCGGCATGCAGATTGTCGAAGTGCCCGAACCGGCGACGATGGCGATGCTCGCGGCGGGAGGGGTTGTGATGCTGGCGCGCCGCCGGCAAGCATGATTTGTTGCGTGTTGGACATCCGCTCACCCAGGCGTGTCGGCCGATTCCGGGATCGCCAGATGTTTGCGGTAGGCGCTGGGGGTCTGGCCGGTCGCGCGGCGGAAGGCTTTGCTGAGCCGGACCGAGTCGATGAACCCGGCCAGGCGGGCGACTTGCGACATCGGTTGCCGCGTCGAGCCCAGCAGGTAACGGGCGCGTTCGATCTTCATGCGAAAAAGTTCCTGTCCCGGCGTGCGGCCCAACACACGCCGAAATCGCAACTCCAGAGTGCGCCGCGACACGTTCAACGCCACGAGCACATCCTCGATGGTGATGCGGCCGACCAGGTTTCGCTCCATCATGCGGATCGCTTCAACCACCAGCGCATCATCAATGGCGATCGCCTGGCTGCTTTGGCGAATGATCGGCGGCCCGGGCGGAATGAGCGTGACCGGAGGGATGAACTGACCATGAACAGCACGCAGGAGCACGGCACAACCGGTGTGGCCGATCCGCTCGGTCAACTGCGGTACGGTCGACAGCGGGGGGTTCGCCATCTCGCCGCCGCGCAGGTCGTCATCGTCGACCCCGATCACCGCCACCTCTTCGGGCACGAGCAAACCGGCGTTGCGACAGGCCACCGTGACCTGCGCGCCCCAGGCGTCGTTGACCGCCATCACCCCCAGCGGTTGGGGCAGTTGCCTCAGGTGAGAGGCCAGATCGGTGGTCTGAGAAGCCGGATGGACCACGGTTGTCTGTTCACCGCAGGCCTGGTGGATGTATTGTTCGAATCCTTCACGACGTTGCCGGGCGTACTGTTCGCTGCCGCCGATGAAGGCGAAGTTGTGATGACCGCGGGCGAGCAGATGCTCAGCACCCAGTCGCCCGATCGCCCGATCGTCCGACACGATGCGGGGGATGGTCAAGTCCGGGCGGTCGTTCGACAGGCTCACAGCGGGAATGCCCAAGGCACGAATCTGCTCGGAATGGTCGGTCCATGTGGCGAGGATCAACCCGTCGTATTGCTGCAGCGACCGCAGGCGATCTTCGTCAGTATTGAACGGGTTGAGGATGTCCAGTTCCAGGCCGTCGCCGCACTGGACGTAATGGGCGACGCCTTGCACGACACGGCGGTTGTAGGCGATCTCGTTGTCGGCGATGCAGGCGAGCCGCATGGTTTATCCAGATTAACAAGTGTGCCGGCTTGTTGCGCAAAACGGAAAGTATATTTCCCTGAAACTATACCTCGGGCCGCCTGATGGCAAGGCATAATTGCACTGACAGTTTTTTTTACGATCTGCTGGAGAGCAACCCATCATGACATCCATGAACAACTTACGGTTGATTCCGGTTCTGGCCGCCTCGGCGTGCATTCTGGCCGGGACCATCGCCACCGCCACGGCGGGCACGATCAGCGTCGACTTTGCCGACCCGGCCCAGGCCGCCATGCTCGATGACGCCAACATCGCCGGCGCACCCGGCTACGAGGCGAGCTATTGGAACGTCGTCACCGGCAAAAACACCGCCAACGCCGACCCCAACCTACCCCTGACGCTGCAGGATGACTCGGGCACGCTGACCTCCGCGACGCTCAGCACGTACAACTCGGTGACCGATACCTCCAACGCCATGCCCGCCAACCCCAGCGGCGACAACAAAGTCTTCGGCGGATACATCGAGGCCTACTACACCAATGGCGTGAATTTCACCGTCGAAAACATCCCCTACGCCTTGTACGACGTGGTCGTCTATGTCATGTCCAACAACACCGGTCGCGAAGGCGGCGTCACGACCTCCAACACCGGCGCCACGGAATACTTCTACCGCACCGGCGGCGGCGGCAGCCAGCCCGGCACCTACGTCCAGGTCACCAGCACCGATCCGAACAGTCCCACGACCGGCAACTATGTCGTCTTCGAAAACGTCAGCGGCAGCGGATCGGACCTGACCGTGTCACTGAACCTGAACAACTGGTCCGGCGCGGCCGGCTTCCAGATCGTCGAAGTGCCCGAGCCGGCGACGATGGCAATTCTCGCAGCGGGAGGAATGATGATGTTGCTTCCTCGCAGGCGAGCATGAAACAGACCAAAGCTTTCACACTTGTTGAACTTCTGGTGGTGGTCGCGATCATTGCGCTGTTGCTGGCGATTCTGTTGCCGGCGATGGACAAGGCGCGGGCAGCGGCGAAGTCGGCGGTCTGTCGCAGCAACCTGCGCCAATCGTCGATGGGCATCATGCATTATGCCCAGGACGCCAAGCAGTTGTTCCCGATCACCCGGGTGACCGGTGGGAACATCCGCTTGTGGCCGCATTTTCTCATTCGAGGTCTGAACTTCTTCGATCAGCAGGTCAGCGAGTACGGTGAGTACGTGCCGCGCGTGGTCGCCCTGTGCCCGGCCAACCCTCATTACGAATCCGACAGCCGGAACACCACCGCGAGCAACCTGGGGTACGCCGCTTACGTCTCACATAATGACCACGAGCACAAAACGACTATGGGCTGGGACTTCATTCACAAGCTGACCTTGACCAAGCCGGGCAGCGGTGCGGAAGTGTCCGTGAAGATGCAGCAGTTCAATCGCATCCCGCGCCCGTCATCGATGATCCTGCTGGGCGACAGCGCCAGTATGCACGCGTCGTACATGGGCGGCAACGGTCATCCGATCGCCAACTTCCGGCCGACCTGGACGAGCAACTGGAGCGGAGCGTTGCACACGCTGCATGAAGGGCACATCAACGCGGCCGCTTACGATGGTCACGCCTTCACCGGCACCCCGCGGGATCTGCGCGACGGCACCGAGACGCGGCCTCGTTATTACTACGACATGGACTACGTGCTGAATATTCTGCCCGAACCTTGACGACCGTGACGGTTGTTGTTCAACTGACATTCATGGTCCATTCCAACAGCATGCAACGTCCCAACGTCATATTCATCCTTGCCGACGACATGGGCTATGGTGACATGAGTCGGTTCAACGGCGGCGTCAGTCGCACGCCGGTGCTCGACGAGCTCAGCGAAACCGGTGTGTGCCTGTCGCAGCATTACTCGGCGTCTCCCGTGTGCAATCCGTCTCGCGCGGCGCTGCTGACCGGTCGCTATCCCCATCGCACCGGCAGCATCGACACGTTCGACCATCTCGGCTGCGAACGCATCAGCGTGCGCGAACGCACCATCGGCGACATCTTCAAAAGCGCCGGCTATGCCACGGGCCTGGTCGGCAAATGGCACAGTGGGACCATCGGCGACGACTACCACCCCAACGCCCGCGGGTTCGACGAGTTCTTCGGCTTCCGCGGTGGGTGGCAGTACTACTTCGATGCACGCATCGAACGCAACGGCCAACCCCTGCGCCCGACGGGTGAGTACCTGACCGATCTGCTGACGGACGAAGCGATCGGCTTTGTCGAGCGACACCGGGCCGAGCCGTTCTTCCTGCACCTGGCCTACAACTGTCCGCACTTCCCGATCGAAGCGCCGGAGGATGACGTCACACCGTTTCGAGAGACCGGCCGATTCACCGATAACGTCAGCAAGCTCTACGGCATGATGTTCAACATGGACCGCAACATCGGGCGATTGCTCGAAACGCTCGATCGACGGGGCCTGCGCGACAATACCCTCGTCTGTTTTACCAGCGACAACGGCCCCGATTTCGGCGGCAGCGCAGAGACCTCCTTGCGCCGGTTCAACTGCAACTTCAACGGCCACAAGGGCAACACCTACGAGGGTGGGATTCGCGTGCCGATGATTCTCGACTGGCCGGACGGCCTGCCGCGCGGGCGCGAGGTCGATGCCATGGCGCATCTGACCGACTGGTTGCCGACGCTGGCGGCGATGTGCGGTGTGGCGTTGCCCGAGGACAACCTCCCGCTCGACGGCTGGGACATCTCGCCGGTCCTGCGCGGCGAGGACGGCAAGGTGAACACGCGACGCTTCTGGCAATGGAATCGTTACTATCCGTACATCGGGTCGAACGCCGCGATGCGCGACGGCGAATGGAAGCTGGTGCGGCCGAGGGCGCCGCAGACGAACCGCGGCATGGACGGCTCGAAGGACGTGGAGTTGCGCCAGGAGCCCTGGAAGTTCACCGAGATCCTGCCCACCCCGCCGCGTGAGGAAATTTCGTACGGCCCGCCATCCGAGCCGGAGTTGTACAATCTGGCGAACGATCCCGGTGAACAGCACAATCTTGCCAAGCAGGAACCCGAGCGGACCTCGCGGATGCTCAGCGACCTCGAAGCGTGGTTTGAAGAAGTCGAAGCCGATCGCCGGGCGTGTCCCGACGCTATATTCAAGTAAGAAGGCATGAACATGACGCGATGTTTATTGTGGTTCGCCGCGGCGGTGTGTCTGCTATCAACGTCGACGATCGCGCAGGAGACGCACAAAGTGAATGAGGAGTACCTCGAGTTCAACTACGGCAAGGACACCGGCGGCGACGAATGGGTGCAGTCCATCCGTGTGACCAGCCCCGAGCTGCGCTCCGACGTGCGCGGCGACGTCAAGGTCGAGTTCGTCGCGCCCGGCATGGTCATGGCCAAGGCCCTGTGCTGGCAGCAGCCGACCGATGAGCATCCCAGCAAGTGGGGTCACGACGTCAACCTCACCCCCGGCAGCCTGGAACTTGATGACCAGGGGCGCGGATCGTTCGTTTTCCCCGCCACCGCGTTCCCGCACGGCCCGACGAACATCCGCATCTACACCCATGACGGCCAGGGCAAGCGCGACGTATTCGAACTGCAGCTTTACAACCTTGGCGGTGTGGACTGGAACGCGGGCATCCCCGGCGAGATGCCTCCCGCGGCGGAGGAGGCGGGCTTGAAGTTGGTGTTCAGCGATGACTTCGATGGCCCGCTGTCGATCTCGAAGGACGGCCGCGGCGCCCGCTACAACGCCCACAAGCCGTTCTTCGGCGACTTCAGCGGCTGGCCGTTCCGTGATCCGGACTGGGCCTCGGCCCCGCCGTTCGAACAGCGCGACACCTACCTCCGCATCA
>CAYYPN010000120.1:0-8362 GCA_964473545.1 uncultured Planctomycetaceae bacterium | reverse complement strand
ATATTGGCCCATTTACTGTGACCGGCCATGGGCGGGGAATCTCCATGAGGTATCGGTGGGGATCAATGGCGTAACGCCGTCATTGTAGCTTAAGAACGAGGCCCATTGACAACAGGTGATTCGAGCCGGAGGTCCCGTTGGGATCACCGATCATTGCATCGGCGGCAACGGCGCCGGCGGGGTCGGCGCCTCGGTCGCTTCGGCCGCCTGTTCCACGATGGGCGCCAGTTCCGGTGGCTTGCCCGCATCGACGGCGCTGAGCTTCCGCTCGATGCGCGGCTGCACATCCAGGTGTTCTTCCCGCGTTCCGTCGCCGGCGGCGCGGATCGCGTGCAGCGACGCCTGCCAGTGCGAACGCGCGCGTTCGGTTTCGCCGACCCGCCACAACGCATCGCCCAGGTGATCGACGATCACCGGATCCTCGCCACCCGGCGCCTGGTGGGCGCGCCCCAGCCATTGCACCGCCTCGGCGAATTGCCCGCGCTTGTACAACACCCACCCCAGCGAATCGAGGTAGGCGGCGTTGTTCCGCTCGGCGGCGACCGCCTTGCGCAACATCTTCTCCGCACGGGCAAGGTTGCGGCCCTGCTCGGCCCAGGTGTACGCCAGGTTGTTCAGCGACGGCGCATGGTCCGGGTCGATCTCCAACGCCTGCAACAGCAACTGCTCGGCGGCATCGGTCGCCGCCTCGTCGCCGTACATCGACGCGGCAAGCTGGTAGTACAAGTCGGCGCGGGGCATCTGGATGCCCTCGGTCGCCATCACGCGATCGACCGTCGCCACGGCCTGATCGATGCGACCGCCCAACGCCAGCGCCCGGGCCAGCGCCATGTGCAGGTCGGCCGACCGGTCGGTGTCGCGCTCGATCGCTTCGTTGAGCAACTCGATCGCCTGTTCATGTCGGCCGAGTTGTTCGAGGCTGCGGGCGCGCAGCGCGTGAAGCACCGCCCGATGCGGCGCCATCTCGACCGCCTGGTTCAACGCCTCCAGCGCCGCCTCGTGGCGATCCTGCTGCTGGCGCAGTTGCGCCAGCACGACCAGCGTCGACACCGTCGGCTCGCGACCGGCCAGGTACTGCTCGGCCAGGCGGTGGTAGTCGTCCATGCGATCGGTGCGGCGGCAGACCTCGCGAAACAAACGCAGAGCCACGCGGTTGTTGACCTCGCGCTCGAGCAGACCCGCGAGCAGGTCGTAGGCTTCGAGCCAGTTGTCGTTGCGGCCGTAGACCCCGACGATCAGGGCCAGGGCCTCGGCGTCTTCGGGGTTGCTGTCGAGCATGCCCTTGAGGATGGACAGGGCTTGGGCGGTTTCGTTGCGCGCCGCTTGAAGCCGGGCGTGGTTGAGCTGGGTCACGCGACTCTGGGGGATGTTCTGCCGCGCCTGGGTCAGCAGTTGCGTGAACTTGCGGGCGTCGGGGCGAACGTTCTCGTAGATGTCGAACAGCATCTCGTACGCCGGCGCGAAGTGCGCGTCGGACCGGATCAGTTTCTGCAAAGTCTGCTCCGCGGCGCCGGGGTCGGCCGGCTGGCGCGAACGGTACATCCTCGCCAGCGTCAGTTGGTACTCGTTGACGTCAGAGTGATCGGCGATCAGTTGCTGCATGAGTTGGATGCCGCGGTCGTGGCGGCCGCGCCCGAACTCGGCCATCGCCCGCAGGTGCTGCAGGCGCGGCTGGTCATCCGTCGCCAGGCTGTTGAGCGTGGTCAGCGCCTGTTCAAAGCGGCCGAAGGCCAGGTCGACTTCGATCGCCCCGAGTTGGGCCAGGAGCATGTCCGGGTTCAGGTCGAGGGCACGGGCGAACCAGCGATCGGCCTCTTCGGGATCGTCGCGCTCGGCCGCCAGCCGACCGCGCAGGTACGCCGCCGCCGCGGGATGCTCCGACTCATCCAACCCGTCCAGGTGCCGCTGCCAGTCGCCCGGCGAGCCGACTTCAAGCAGACGATCGGCATAACGATCCGCCCGATCGTCGTGGACGTCGATCAATCGCAACGCGGTGTCGAGCAGATGATCGGCCTGGCCGTCATGCCACAGGTCGACCAGCGAGCCGAACACGGCCAGGTCGTCGGGGTGGGCCTTGAGGTGTTCGACGGCGAATCGCGCCGCGGCGTCGGGGTCGTCGGCGAGCGCGGCGAGCACCGCCCGGGCGGACGTGGCGTCGCCCTGCCGCTGGTGGTACACCTGGCGCACGGCTTTGACGAAAGCGTCACGTTTGGAGGTATGCCGGGCTAAATAACCGACCGGCGCGTGCACATCGGCGCGCGCGCCCGTGCCACGAAGGTACTCGAGGGTCAGACGACCGGCCCGGTCGTCATCGCCGACCAGCAGGGCCGCGTACACCCGCCGACCCAGCATCACCTGCGATGAAGCCCGGCCCATCGCCTCGGCCCGGTCGTAATAATCCAACGCCTGGTCGACGCGGCCCAGTCGCATCGCCGCATCGCCGGCATCCAGGCTCGTCCCCGCACGCTGACGGCTGAGCATCGCGATCTGCCGATACATCCGGGTGCTTCGACTGAAATGCTCCGGCTCGCGCAGAAACTCTTCGAGCAGTTGCAGTCCGGCTTCGTCGTAGCCGAGTCGAATCAAACTCTGCCCGAGGTAGTAGGTTGCGGCGTAGTGCAGGCCCGGGTCCTTGGCCCGATCGCTTCGCCGGGCATGGGCCAGCAGCGCCGCGGCGCGCGGCCAGTTCTCCGTTTCGTAAGCGACCCGGCCCATCAGGAACAGCGGCACCGGCAATGCCGCATCACGCTGCAACGCCTTGGTGAACATCGACAGCGCCTTGCGGGTCTGGCCGGTGTCGGCATACACGCGTCCGAGCAACTCGTAGGCATCGGCGGAGGTCGGGTCGGCTTCAAGTGCCTGGGCGAGCAAGCCGATCGCGGTGGCGTAGTCGTTGTGCTGATACGCATCGCGCGCGGCGACGTAATGCTTGACCGCCTTGGACGGCGCCCGCGCCGTCTGCGCGGCGTTGGCGTCGTCAGCCCGCAGATCGTCGGGCAGTTGCAGTTGTTCATCGAGGTCCGCCAGGTCAATCATCGCACGCTGGCGTGCAAGCCCGGCCAGCGGCTGGATCGCCGCATGGTCCGCCGTCGGCGGCGGCGCGAGCTTCGGGCGGACGAGGCGCGACGTCGCATCAACCCCGGCCTCAGCTTGGTTGTTGGGCGCGTGACGTTGGGGGTGGGGCCTGGAACGTGTGGCGGCATCACCTTCGGGCCCGGCGGCACAGCCGATCAACCCCACCATCGCGAACACGACCACCGCACCCCAACCGCAGGCGAGTCGTTGAGGCGAGGTTCGACGGTTCGCAGTCATATTCAGGGAATGACTTTATTCAGGGGGTAACTGATGATCCCGGTCGCGCCGGCACGGTGAAGCTGAGGCACCAGCTCCCGCTCGGTCTTGTCCTCGACGACGACCTCGACTGCGACCCAGGCTTCGTCGGCCAACGGGTTCACGGTCGGCGACTTCTCCGCGGGCAGCAGCCCGAGGATCGTGTCGAGCTTCTCACGCGGAACGTTCATCTTCAGCCCGACCTTCTGCCGGGCGTTCATCGCGCCGCGCAACAGAAGACTCAGGCTCTCCATCTTATCCCGCTTGACCGGGTCCTTCCACGCGGCGTGATTGGCGATCAGCCGCGTCGTCGAGGTCATCAGTTCGTCGACGATGCGGAGGTTGTTCGCCCGGAGCGACGAGCCGGTTTCAGTCACCTCGACGATCGCGTCGAGCAGGCGGGCCTTGACCTCGGTCGCGCCGTAGCTGAACTCGACCTTCACGTCGATATTCCTGTCGGCGAAGTACTTGCCGGTGACCCGGGGCAGTTCGGTCGCGACGATGCCGCCGGCCAGGTCCTCGGGCTTCTGGACGGACGACTCGTTGGGCACGACCAGCACCCACCGCACGGGCCGGGTGGTCGCCTTGCTGTAGGCCAGTTCGGCGACTTCATGCACGTCCGAGCCGTTCTCGAGAATCCAGTCGTGGCCGGTGATGCCCAGGTCGATCACGCCGTCCTCGACGTAGCGGCTCATCTCCTGGGCGCGGAACATCACGCAGGCGATCTGCGGATCGTCGATGTCCGGCAGATAGCTGCGCTCGGAAATGCGAACGTGATAGCCGGCCCGCTGGAACAGGTCGACGGTGGATTCCTGCAAGGAGCCCTTGGGAATGCCGATACGGAGAATTTCGTCTTTGGATCGTCGGATCATAGGGCGATAGGTTAGCGATCGACTGAGGTGTTGGCCACCGTGCGTTTAACAGCCGTGCATTCTGATGCACGGCCCACCTCGTCAACGGCGGGAGGTCTTCTTCTTCGTCGTGCGTTTGGTGGTCTTCTTCGTCGTTTTCTTCGTGGTCTTCTTCGTGGTCTTTTTGGTGGTTTTCTTCGTGGTCGCGGCCCCGCCGCCGGACTCGGCGTAGGTGCGAAGCTGGGCGCTGGCCTTGATCGCGTCGGCAGCCTTGATCTGGTGTTCGAGGAAGGCCTGGACTTCATCCAATGTCGCATCCGGGTCGGCGGCGCCGTCGCGTTTGAGCCTGGCGACCAGTTGCTCGTCGACGGGAATCGCGTGGCCTTCGAGGCTGTGCAGCAGCACGCTGGCGGCGACGAACGGGATCATACCGTTGAGCCCTTCGAGGTAGGCGCGGGCGTCGCGTTTGCCCATGTCGCGCAGGTGGTCGAGGCTGACGCCGTGCTCTTTGAGGTAGATCGCATGGAGCACTTCGCGCATCCGCATCGCGCGTTCGTCGGCGCGGCTGAAGCGATCGCCCAGCCAGACGACGATCTCGGTGATATCGCTGACCCGCAGGTCATTGGCGTCGACGACCTGCTTCATCAGACGGTTGTACGCCTGGATCGCCTGGCGACGGGTCGTTTCGTAGAGGCAGAAGGCGTAGACCAGGTGCTCGACGGGATCGGTCGGGGCCTTGTCGTCGACATCGGCGCGGGTGCGTCGCAGGATGCCGCGGAGTTTCTTCGCATGCTCGGTGGCGTTTTTCACGGCAACGGGTCCTTGCGGTCGGGGTGCGGGTCTTGATCGGGATCGGACTCGGGCCCTTCACCCGGTCCGGAGATTTCCATCGCCTGGTTGATCGCACGGATGACCTGGGCCTGGCGCTTGATGGTGGGGTCGTGTTCGAACTCGATCCGGGGCAGGTGGCGGTAGCGCACGCGCTGGGCGACCTTGCTGCGGATGCGCGGTGCGGCATGGTTCAGCGCGGCCAGCGTCGGCTTCTCCTGCTCGGCCGGCAGAATCGAGACCTTGACCGAAGCGACACGGTGGTCCTGGCTGAGCTCGACACCGGTCACGGTGATCAGCCCGCGCACGCGCGGATCGGCCAGGCCTTCGGTCAGGATGGTGCCGACGGCTCGCATGAGGACGGATTCGGTCTGTTCGGTGCGATGGTGACTCATCGTGGGTCGTTCGTGCTGGGGGTGTTGCCTACATGCCGCTGAGGATCTCGATGCGGTGGTCGTTGAGGACGAAGCGCCCGTTGGCGCGAAGCTGGTCGACGATGCGGTCGAGCAGGCCCTGGACATGCGGCGGGGCATTGCTGACCGCGGCGATGCCGAGCATGGCGACCTGGTGAACGTCGTTGCGGCCGACTTCGGCGACCGCGACCTGGTGCTCGCGGTGAAGCCGATCCTTCAGGCTCTGCACGACGCGACGCTTGTCCTTGAGACTCCGGGCGTCGCCGATCCAAAGCTCAACTTGAAGAATTCCAACGACCATGGTTCAGGGCCGAGGGCCAATCTTTACAGCGTCTGCTTGACCTCCGAAGTCGTGTAACACTCGAGGATGTCGCCCTCGCGGATATCGTCGTAGCCGTCGATGCTCATGCCGCACTCGGTGCCCTGGCGGACTTCGCGGGTGTCCTCCTTGAAGCGTTTGAGGCTGGAGAGCACGCGGTCGTGTTCGATGACGATGTCGTCACGGGTGACGCGGATCAAGGCGTTGCGCTGGACGACGCCATCGGTGACGTAGCAGCCGGCAACGGCGCCGACCTTGCTGATCCTGAACACTTCGCGGACCTCGGCGTGTCCGAGCACGTGCTCGCGCCGCTCGGGGGCGAGCAGGCCTTCGAGGCCGGCCTTGACGTCTTCGACCACGTCGTAGATGACGCGGTAGAGTCGGATATCGACGCCGCGTTCTTCGGCGAGGTTGCGGGCGTGCTGGCTGGCGATGACCTGGAAGCCGATGATGACCGCGTCGGAAGCCTCGGCCAGTTGCACATCGGTTTCGGTGATGCCGCCGACCGCCGCATGGAGCACGCGCACGGCGACGTCTTCGCGGGTTTCGCCGACCTGTTCGAGCGTCTTGCGAAGGACCTCGATGGAGCCCTGAACGTCGGCCTTGATGACGATGCGCAGTTCCTTGACGTCGCCGGCCTGCATCTGTTCGAAGACATTGTCGAGGCTGACGCGGCCCTTGGCGGCGAGCTCGCGGCGGCGCTCTTCCTCACGCCGGGCGGTGGCCATGTCCTCGGCCCGCTTGAGCGAGGCGGTGACATAGAACTTGTCGCCGGCGTCGGGAACCTGGTCGATGCCGCTGATCTCGACCGGGGTGGCCGGACCGGCGACTTCGATGTTGTTGCCGCGGTCGTCGATCATGTCACGCACGCGGCCGAAGGCACGGCCGGCGACGATGAAGTCGCCGATGTGCAACTGACCGCCGCGGACGAGGATGCGGGAGACCGGTCCGCGGCCTTCGCTGAGTTCAGCTTCGATCACCTGGCCGTAGGCGTTGCCGCCGTAATCGGCGGTCAGTTCGAGCAACTCGGCCTGGTAATCGAGAATTTCCATCAGGTCGGTGATGCCCTGGCCGGTTTCGGCGGAAGTGCGGATCACTTCGGTCTCACCGCCCCACTCGACGGGGTTGAGCTCCTGCTCGGCGAGCTGGCCGAGGATCTTCTGAATGTTCGAGTCGGTGGCCTGGGGCACGTCGATCTTGTTCAGGGCGATGACGATGGGCACGCCGGCGGCCTTGGCGTGGTTAATCGACTCAAGGGTCTGGGGCATCACGCCGTCGTCGGCCGCCACCACCAGCACGACCACGTCGGTCAGGTTGGCCCCGCGGGCGCGCATGGCGGTGAACGCTTCGTGGCCGGGCGTGTCGAGAAACACGACGGTCTTGTCTTCCTCGTCGGTGCCCTTGATGGTGGCGCGGTAGGCGCCGATGTGCTGGGTGATGCCGCCGGCTTCACCGGCGGCGACGTCGGCTTCGCGGATGCGGTCGAGGATGCTGGTCTTGCCGTGGTCGACGTGACCGAGCACGGCCACAACCGGGGGACGGCGGCGCACGTCGGTCGCTTCGCGCTTCTCGATTTCCTGCTCGACGATCTGTTGGGCCGACTGGGCTTCCTTGATCTGCAGTTCGATGTCGTGCTCCAGGCAGACTTCAATGGCCAGTTCATTACCGATCGACTGGTTGATGTGCGACATCACGCCCTTCTGGAACAGGTAGGCGACGATGTCGGCGGCCTTGACGCCGGTCGCGGCGGACAGGTCCTTGATGGTGAACGGCTCGGAGATTTCGACCTTGCCGCCGGTGACGGCGGCGCTGGCGGCCTGCTTGCCGCCTTCGGCGCGGCGACGCATGTCGCGGCGACGCTGCTTGAGGTAACCGCCGGCGCGGCTGAGCCGCTCTTCGCGTTCAATGAGGTCCTGGGCGCTGAAACTGCCGCCACGCTCCTGCCAGGCATCGCGCGGGGCACTTTTACCGCGCCCGCCACCTGAACCCCCGGCACCCCCGGCACCCCCGGAAGGACCGGAGGGCCCGCCACGACGGCGTCGGGGCGAGCGACCGGAGTCTTCCTCGACGGCGCCGCCACCGCCGGCGCCGCGGCCTCGGGCCGGGCCCCGCGCGCGGATGACATCGCCGGGCTGGGCAGCGGTGTTCTGGGCGGCGGGTCGACGCGGGCGCGGCGGCTCGACCACGTCGGGCCTTTCCACACGGACGACCTTGGGGCCCTTGAGCTGGGCAGCCTGGGGTTGCTGCAGTCTCGGACCGGCCGGGGCCACGACGTCGGGGCGACGCGGCACGTTGGGCACCGCGCGGCGCTTGGCCAGACCGAGTTGATCCTCCGATTCATCCGTATCGGTTTTGCCGGTCTCGGCCTCCGGTTCGTCGGGTTGGTCTTCGGTCGCCTCGGCGGCCATGGCCGGGGCCACATCGATCGGCGCTTCGGATACTTCGTCGGCGGATACTTCGTCGGCGGCGGGCTCGGGTTGCGGCTCAGCTTCCGGCTCAGCGGCCTCGGGAGCGACCGGTTGCGGTTCGGCCGGCGGAGCCGATGGCTCGATGGCGACGGGCTTGTGCCGCTTGGCCCGTGGCGGGGTGGGCGGCGCTTCGGCGTCGGGCTCGGGCTCGGG
>CAYYPN010000119.1:0-8560 GCA_964473545.1 uncultured Planctomycetaceae bacterium | reverse complement strand
CACGATCAGCGTCTGCCATCGCATCGCTTGGGGGATACGCTCTGCATCACTCATTTTCATTGTCCTTGTCGTCGACCATGGCGGCGGCATGTTCGCGTGCCACCTGTGCGCCCACGGCCCTTTCCAGATCGGCGACCGCCTGTTCCATATCCGCCAAAGCCCGGTGGTACATCAGTTCGAAGTTCAGGAGCTTGCGCCAGTTGTCCATGAGCGTGAGGAAGTCCACGCTGCCGGCGCGGTAGCCGCTCCGCGACGCCTCGACGGTCTGCCGCGCCTGGGGCACGATCGTGTCGCGGAAGAGCTTGACCAGCTTCTGCTGCGCTTGGACCTTCAGATAGGCGTCCTGGACCTGGAACGCGATCCGGTTCTGCTCGGCGGTCAGGTCGGCCACGCCTTCGAGCATGCCCTGCAGGGCTTCGCGTTCGGCGGCTTCGTGCTTCTCGGCCCAGATCGGCAGGTTCACGCCGAAGCCCAGCCACCACTGGTCCCGGCCATTGGTCCCGCTGGCCAGCCCCTCATCGTCCACCGCGTTGTAATTCACGCTGACGGTCAGGTCGGGCCAACGGTTCAGCCGCGCCAGCTTCTGCTTCTGCCGGTACTGCTCGATGCGTTCGTGAACTTTCGCAAGGGTCGGGTTGCGGCGCGCCGCCTGAGCCAGCAACTCATCGAGTCCCGCGTTGACCTGCTCGAATTCGACAACGCCCGGCTCGGACAACGGCGCATCGACCGGACGAGCCATCAACTGATTCAGCATGCTCCGGGCGGTGTCCTGGCGCTGAGCGAGCGTGATCCGTTCGCTGTCGACACTGCTCAACTCGGTCGACGCCCGAAGGACATCGGGCTGGCTGCGGTTGCCGGCTTTGTACTCGGCCTCGGCGATCCGCTTGAACTGATCGAGTAGTTTGCGGCTCCGGCGTGTGGTCTCCAGCGCCCGTGTGGCAAAGTAATAGCTCCAATAGGCTTGGCGGGTGTCGGCCACGACGCGCAGCCGCGTCTGCCGCAGGTCCGTCAGCGCCATGGCCACATCCTGTTCGGCGATCCTGCCGCGCGTGTTCAGCTTGCCTGGGAACGGCAGCTTCTGGCTGACGCCGGTCATCAGACCCACCTGGCCCGCCGCCGTCTCGGCCATCTCCCCGAACGGTGCGACCTGGAACATTGGATCGTCCAGGGAAGTGACTTGTGGCACACGAGCGCCAAACCGTTCCACCCGCCGTTCAGCGGCGCGGATGGAAGGGTTGCGTGCCAGAGCGACGCGCACGTACTGTTCGATCCCGCCGCCGGGCGCGAGGTCCGCTGCATCGGACGCATCCTCATCCGTGGCGGCAAGCCGGGTCCGCAGCGTTGTTCGACTGTGTGTCGCGCCGTCGCCCGTCAGTCGCCACTGATCCGGATCGCGATCCTGCCATGTGCGGTACCGGTCTTCGTCGAACGGCGAGGCGCAGCCCGTCACCAGTAACGCTGCGGCGAGCGCCGCGATACCGGTCATGAGTCGTTTCAGGTGATTCATGTCGCTCCCGCCCCGTTCATTGCTGCGAATGGCCGGCGTGACCGGGGTGTTCATGGCCGTTGTCCGCCGCGAACGCCTGACCGGCATTCAACGAGCCGGCCGCAAGCAGAGCGACGCTGAGGATCAGGGCTCGATGCATGTTGGGGATCCTTTCAACTGAGCCCAGCGAGGGGGCGATTTCGGCGTTCATCGGATGGCCCGCGCAACCCGCGGGCGGACTTATACTCTTCCAAACGGATGGGGGTGGGCGTCAGGTTCCATGCACCGCGAAATACCTGCTTGGCAGTGCAATCGGGTTTCATGCCGACACCCCGGTGGTGCTCTGGGCCGGCTGGCCGTTCCTCGTGCGCGGCGCGAACGATCGCGACATTGACCTGGCTGAAGCATCGGAATTCGAGTCGGTGACCGGCAAGGGCGTGCAGGGCAAAGTCGACGGCCGCAGCATCGCCCTCGGCAATAAGGCCATGATGGAACAACTCGACGTGGCCGCCGACGACCTGGCCGAGCGCGCCGAGTCGTTGCGCGGCGAGGGGCAGACGGTCATGTTCGTCGCCATCGACGCCAGGCCTGCGGGCTGGCGGGGTGTGGCCGATCCGATCAAGGATTCCACCGCCGAGGCCGTCGAACTGCTTCACGACAGCGGGGTCGAGATCGTCATGCTCACCGGTGACAGCCGCACCACCGCCGAAGCCGTGGCGAAGAAGCTGGGCATCGACCGCGTCGAAGCCGAGGTGCTGCCGGATCAGAAGGCGGAGATCGTCAAGAAGCTGCAGTCCGAGCACAGGTGCGTGGCCATGGCCGGCGACGGGATCAACGAGGCGCCCGCGCTGGCCCAGGCCGACGTGGGCATCGCCATGGGCCGTTTGCTGAGCCACAACACCATGCGGAACATCCGCCAGAACCTGTTCTTCGCGTTCATCTGCAACTCGGCCGGCGTCCCGATCGCCGCGGGCATCCTCTATCCCTTCTTCGGCCTGTTGCTCTCGCCCATGATCGCCGCCGCCGCGATGACCTTCTCCAGCGTCTCGGTCGTCGGCAACGCGCTGCGATTGAGACAGGCCGATCGGTAAGGAAGTTGTGGGTGGACCTCGATTGAACCACCATGAGTCTCATGCACGACGAACACGCACATGCTCATGACCAGGTGTTCGGCCAGGAACAACGGCGAACCGGCGAATCCCGGACGACGATCGTTGTCGGGCTGACCGCCGTGACGATGGGGGTCGATCTTGTAACCGGTTGACTGCCCGGGGACACCGCCATCACCGGCCTCCCTTCGCGGCCAGTTCCGCTTCCCGGTCAAGTGCCTTGGGGAACAGCACGTTGTTTTCCTTATGCACGTGCTGGTGCATGTTCGGCTCGAGCGCGGCCAAGGCGTCGTACATCGCGCGGAAGGTGTTGCACGCCCACTGCGGCGGGGTGAAATCGTCGGTCAGCGTACGGAACTTCTCCAGCGCGTTGCCGGCGTTGTCGTGTTCGTGCTCCATCATGCGGATCGGGTTGGCCAGCGAGCCGCAGTGGAACTGCACGGGCCCGTCGGCCTGCTCGATCTGACGGATCATCGGGAACAGCACCTGCTCTTCCTTCATCATGTGGTTGAGCAGTTCGTTTTGGAAGGCGACGAAGGTTTCACGGATCTCGTGCAGGCGCGGCTCGCCCTCGCCGTGCACCGCCGCGACCTTACGCGTCATGAAGGCCAGCCGGGGCAGTTCCTCGCGCAGGTAAGCATGATGCTTCTGCTCGATGTGGTCGGCCAGCTCGGCCAGGCCCATCGCATCCGCATCCACGAGTTGGTTGTCCGTCGTGTCGTCGGCCTGAATGCGGGCCAGCACCTCGTCGGGGTTGAGTCCTTTCTTGGCGCAGGCCTCGGCCAGCGGAATCTTTCCACCGCAGCAGTAGTCGATCTTGAACTGCTCGAAGAGACGCGAACGGGCAGGCCGGTCCTTGACCAGTTCGCCGACGGTGGTTTGGGTGCTCAGTGTGGTCATGGTGGGTTCCTTTGACCCTGCGGATCAGAAAAAGGGCATCGTATCATGTTTCAAGCATTCAATGCTTGAATGCACACTTGACTTGTTTGTAGCGGGGCGGTACGCTCCTGTCAATGAGCCACGCGAGGAAAAGACCATGAAACTGCTTTCCGACGCCACCGAATACGGGTTGCGGGCTGTCGTCTGGCTGGCCCAGCGTCCCGGGCAGGCCCAGAAGGTTCGCGAGATCGCCGAAGGCACCCATGCCGCGCCCGGATATCTGGTCAAGGTGCTTCAGGCCCTGGCCAAAGCGCGCATCCTCTCGGCTCAGCGCGGCAGCAGCGGCGGGTTCCGTCTCGAGCGCGATCCGGCCGAATTGTCCGTGCTCGAAGTGATCAACGCGATCGATCCGATCGAGCGCATCCGTACCTGTCCGCTCGGGCTCGAAGCCCACGGCGAGTGCCTGTGCTCCATGCACCGGCGCATCGATGACGCCATCGCCGCGATCGAGCAGAGCTTCGGCGATTCGACCATTGAGGACCTTCTCACCGAGCCGTCCGCGTCGCACCCGTTGTGTGATGCGTTGACGGCAGGTGGATGGGATGAGGCGGTGGCAACGAAGGAGGTCTGACCGATGGCACGATTCAAGCACTCGCCAATCGAGCGACACGAGGCGCTGGCGCCGTTCAGCCGGGATCACTACACCGGCCTGGTCCAGGCGCAACACCTGAAGAAGACGGCGGATTCCGACGCGGTGACAAGGCGCAAGGCCATCGCCGCGTTCGTCGATGCGTGGGACAGCGAGATCGCCGAGCACTTCGCCGATGAAGAGCGGCTGCTGCTGGAACTGGCCGGCGATGCCGATCGGCAGCGACTCATTGAGGAACATCAGCAGTTGACCGACCTGGCCGAGCAGGCCCGGGCCCTGCGCCGCCAGACCGATCCTGATGCGAAAGTGGTTCGTCAGATCGGCCAGGCGCTCGACCAGCACATCCGCTGGGAAGAGCGCGAGTTATTCGTGCGGCTGCAGGATCAGCTTACCGATGAGCAGCTCGCTGAACTCGGCCGCCACACCGAACCGATCGAGCAGTCCCGGTCCCGCAATGCATGCCGCTCCGGCGGCGAGAGCAAAGGCGACGCCGCACCATGAGCACTGCCCTTCACATCAACGAGCAAACCGAACTGCCGGCGTTGTTCCGCTTGCATCCCGAAACCCGGGCGGTATTCAACCGCTACGGCCTGCGGGGCTGCGGCGGCGAGCACGGACCGGCCGAGACGATCGGCTTCTTCGCCGGCACGCACGGCGTGGAACTGCGGGCATTGATCGAACAGCTCCAACAAGTCATCCGCGACCCGATCGCGCGGCAACAGGCCGCCAGGCAGTTGAGCGATGACGCCCGTCCGCGTCTGGCCGATGCGATCTACCGGCCGTTCTTCCTCGGCGGCCTGCTCGTCATCCTCACCGTCGGCGCCGCGTGGGGCGTGCTGCTGTTATGGAAGATCGGCTTCGGCGGATCGTTCACCGGCGTCACCGTCCACGAGGTCAACGCCCACGGCCACGCCCAGATCATGGGCTGGGTGGGTCTGTTCATCATGGGGTTCGCCTATCAGGCGTTTCCGCGCATGTGGCACGTCGACCTGCCCGCACCCGGCATGGCGCTGTTCAGTTGGCTGGCCATGCTCGTGGGCATCGCCTGCCGCAGCACCGCGATGATGTTCACGACCTCGGCGTGGGCCGGGCCGGTGCATCACTTCGGCGTGGTGGTCGAGGTGGCGGCGGTGGCGATCTTCATCGTGTTGCTGTTCACCGCGTTCAGGCGCAGCGGCCAGCCGATCAAGCCCTACATCGCCTTCGCCTTCGCTGCGCTGGCGTTCTTCTTCATCCAGACGATCTACAGCGGCTGGCACGTGGCCCGGCTCATGGCCGCGCCCGATCGCGAGGCGCTGCTGCACCGGATCGCCACGTATCAGGCTCCGTTGCGCGACCTGCAGATCCACGGCCTGGCGATGCTGATGATCCTCGCGGTGAGCATCCGCATGTTTCCGACGATCTTCGGTTTGCCGGAAGTGTCGAATCGTCGCGCCTGGGTCGCCTTCGGCCTGCTGCTGGCCGCGATCCTGTGCCAGACGTCGCTGTTCCTGACGTTCCGCCTGACCGGATCGCACACCGCAGCGGGCGCGATGCTACTGCCCTGGCTGCTGCTGCCGATCGGGGCGGGACTGATCGTCGTCCCGTGGAAACTCTGGCGACCGCTGCCCGAACCCGGACGTGGCGACCGATCAGGCAAGTTCATCCGCATCGCGTTCGGTTGGCTGTTCATCTCCTTCGGGATGCTTCTGCTGCTGCCGGTGTATCAGATGGTCAGCGGCATTGCGTTCAGCCACGCCTATTACGGGGCGATCCGCCATGCGATCACGGTCGGGTTCATCTCGATGATGATCGTCGGCGTGGCGGCGAAGGTCGTGCCGACCTTGCGCGGCGTCGGGCCCGAGAAATTGCCCGCGCTCTGGCTGCCGTTCGTGCTGATCAATCTCGGCTGCCTGCTGCGGGTCGGCTTTCAGATCGGCACGGACTGGCATCCGACGTTCTTCAAGCTGGTCGGGGTCAGCGGCATGCTCGAATGGACCGGTCTGGCCATCTGGACCGGCCACCTCGCCGCGGTGATGCTGGGCATCGGCCGCTATGCCCAGAGCGAATCGAATTGGGGCCCTGCCCCCGCACGCATCGCAGCCGATCATCGTGTGGCGGCCGTACTGCACTGGCATCCGGAACTGGAGCCCGTGTTCGTCGAGCACGGCTTCGACCTGATCCGCAACCCCGTGCTGCGGCGCACCGTCGCCCGGCAGGTTTCACTCGCGCAGGCCTGCCGCATGAAGGGGGTGGATCTCGCCGCGTTCCTCGCCGCGTTGAACGATCGGCGATCTCAAGCCGACCACGATCCATCAACGGCAGGTCGGGCCTGTGGCGATGTGCCGGCAGTTGAACACGCGGCGGACGTCACCGTCGAAGGTCAGCCGATGGGCCCTGCCTCACTGAATGCGACGGTGAAAGCATGAATCGCCACGCAGACAAACCCCCCGCCGCCGACTCGCGATATCAGGCGGCCTACGAGGACGCGATGATGCGCGGGCTCTGTGAAGTTGGCGCAAGAGAGGTTGCTGCGGGCGCGATGAAACGTGAAAGGATGAGCGCGACGCGCGACTTGGATCACAGCCACGTCACCGTCCTTGCGAGCTACCTGAAGGATCGGCCCTGAGCCCGAACCATAACCACGGATTACGCCATGCCCACACGTGAAGTCATTCGAGCCACGATCACCGGCCTCATCGCCACGGGCATGTTGATGGTGCTCGTCGTCGTCGGTTCGCGGAATCTGCAGCACTTCGACGCCGCGTTGTTTGCGTACCTGTTCGCCACGCTGTTCGCGGTGTTCGGCATCGCCTACCGCTACAGCATGTGGCTGCAGCGCCCGCCGACCGCGATGTACTGGAAACGCGGGTGGCAGATGTTTCTGCGACCGGGCTACATCCTGAAGAATCTTGCCCGGCTGCCGGTGCGGATTACTCGCCGCTTCGTCCTCAACGACTTCATCTGGAAGCGAAGCTGGACGCGCGGCCTGGCCCACTGGCTGATCATGTGGGGCTGCCTGATCGCCTTCGCCATCACGTTCCCGCTGGTGTTCGGCTGGATTCATTTTGAAACCCTCGACGAGCGGTTCGAACATTACCGGGTCGTCCTGTTCGGCTTTCCCACCGTTTCATTCCGCATCGGATCGCTGTTCGGCTACCTGATCTTCCACGGCCTGGTGTGGGCGTCGTTCATCGTGATTGCCGGGGTCATGCTGGCCTTCCGGCGGCGGATGCGGGAGCACGGCGCCGCGGCGGTCCAGCGCTTCGGCGAGGACATCCTGCCGCTGCTCATGCTCTTCGCCATCAGCGTCACCGGCCTGCTGATCTGGGTCAGCTACGCATGGATGCACGGCTACGCCTACAGCTTCCTGGCGATCCTGCACGCGATCACGGTCATCCTGTTCCTGCTGTGGCTGCCGTTCGGCAAGTTCTTCCACATTTTCCAGCGACCGGCGCAGCTCGGCGTATCGTTCTACAAGGACGTCGGCGCGGCGAGCGAGCAGGCCGAGTGCGCACGCTGTGGCGCGGCGTACGCTTCGAAGATGCACGTTGAGGATTTGATCGAGGTCGAGAAACAACTCGGCTATCGCTACGAGCTTCCGGACGCCGCCGGCCAACCCGAGCACTACCAACGCATCTGTCCCGGGTGTCGCCGCTCGATGTTGGCGATCGCACAAGGGCAGCTCTGGGCTGGCGGCAAGACCGCCGATCCATTCGAGGAGTCGATTCATCATGGCTGATACGCCCGTCGATCAATTGCAGATCATCAAACAGTACGGCCCGCATCTGGCGTTCAGCCGTGGGAGCCGGCTGGACACCGGCGTCGAACCTGATGCCGTGGTCAAGACCCACTGCTGTTTCTGCGGCCAGCAGTGCGGCATCCAGCTCAAGGTCAAGGACAACGAGGTGATCGGCTTCGAGCCGTGGGAGGAGTTTCCCTTCAACAAGGGCATGCTCTGCCCCAAGGGGGTCAAGCGTTATCTGCAGGGCGATCACCCCGATCGTCTGACGACAGCGCTGCGGCGCGACGCGAACGCCGAAGGCGGATTCAGTTCGATGCCCTATGACCAGGCGATTCGCCAGACGGCCGAGGCGATCCAGCGTGTGCAGGCCGAGCACGGTCACGATGCCATGGCCATGCTGAGCGGTGCTTCGCTGACCACGGAAAAGACCTACCTCATGGGCAAGTTCGCCCGCCTGGGGTTGAAGACCGCCAACATCGACTACAACGGTCGGTTGTGTATGGTCAGCGCCGCCGGGGGGAACAAGAAGGCGTTCGGGATCGACCGAGCGGCCAGTCCGTGGAACGATATGCTCGGCGCGGACGTGGTGTGGATCAGCGGCGCGAACGTCGCCGAGTGCGCGCCGATCACGACCAACTACGTCTGGCAGGCGCGAGAGAACGGCGCGAAGATCATCGTGGTCGATCCGCGCATCACGCCGATCGCCCGGACCT
>CAYYPN010000118.1:0-8608 GCA_964473545.1 uncultured Planctomycetaceae bacterium | reverse complement strand
AGGCGGTCTGCTGATCGCGGGGCAGCGAGATGGCGGGGCCATGTTTTTTTGCGTCGTGTTAGTCTGTTTCGCCATACATAGCCTACCCCATATGGGTGGTATCAAACGCCTGGGTCCCATATCTGCGAGCACATTTCAGCTCAGGCGGTGGTATTTGCCCGGCCGACCCCATTGACCGACGCACGTGCGACCGCTAGTTTGCATCCTTAGCTCACAAGGGATGGCTGAGCGTTCATGGCGTCAACCGAAAAGAAGGAAAAGTGTGGCGTTTTCGGGGTCTGGGGTCCGCCCGATAGTGCTGTACGCACGTACCACGCCCTCTACGCCCAGCAACACCGAGGCCAGGAGTCGGCCGGTATCGCCGTGTCCGACGGCCGGGTCCTCGACTCCCACGTCGGCATGGGCCTGGTCGCCGAGGTGTTCACCCCGCGCGTTCTCGATTACCTGACCGGCAAGGCCGCCATCGGCCACAACCGCTACTCCACGACGGGTTCGAGCCGTTCGTGCAACGCCCAGCCGCTCCTCCAGGAGTTCAGCGGCGGACAGGTCGCCGTCGCCCACAACGGCAACCTCATCAACGCCGGCCTGCTCCGCCAGGGCTTCGAATCCCGCGGCCACATCTTTCACACCTCCACCGACACGGAAGTGCTCATCCACCTGCTGGCCGCGCCCAATCACGTCGACAAGGCCGACCCGCTCTACCACGCCCTGCAACATCTCCAGGGCGCTTACAGCTTCGTTCTGCTGTATCCCGATCGGGTCGAAGCGGTCCGTGACCCGTGGGGCTGGCGGCCGCTCGTGCTGGGCAAGACCAGCGACGGGTTCGACTGCGTGGCCAGCGAGTCGGTCGCGCTCGACGCCATCGGCGCCAAAACCATCCGCGAGATCGAACCCGGCGAGATCGTGCGGCTCGATGACCACGGCGTCACCAGCCGACGCTTCGGCCCCGACGTCACGCCCGCCCAGTGTGTCTTCGAGCACGTCTACTTCGCCAACCCTTCGAGCAAGCTCTTCGGCGATACGGTGCAACTGGTCCGCGAACGACTCGGCGAAGCGCTGGCCCGCGAAGCGCCGGTGCAAGCCGACTGCGTGATCCCCATGCCCGACTCCGGGCGATCGGCCGCGCTGGGCTATGCCCGCCAGAGCGGCCTGCCTTACCGCGAGGGGATCGTCCCCAACCGTTACGTCGGCCGCACATTCATCCAGCCCACCCAGGCCCAGCGCAACGTCGCCGTTCAACTCAAACTCAACGTCGTCGGTGACATCGTCCGTGACAAGCGCATCATCGTCGTCGACGACTCGATCGTGCGCGGCACGACCACCCGCGGCAAGATGAACCAACTCCGACGCGCCGGGGCGAAGGAAATTCACTTCCGCGTGTCGTGTCCCCCGATCCGCCATCCCTGTTACTTCGGCATCGACTTCCCCGACCCGGCGCAACTCATCGCCAACAACCGCACCGTCGACCAGATCGCCGAGTACCTCGGCGTCGACTCGCTGTATTTTCTGTCATTGGACGGCATGCTGTCGTGCGTCAGTGGCCCGCCGAACCACTACTGCACCGCCTGCTGGTCGGGCAAGTATCGCCTGGACATCGAACAGCCCATCACCAAGCTCGACCTCGAACGCCACCAGCCGCGCCTGTTCAACAGTTAACGCCACGCCGTCAGCTTCTCGAACTGCGTCGGCGTCAACGTGAACAACTCACCGCCATCGACCCGCCCGATCGCCACGCCTTGCCCCGTCGCATCGGCACGCCAGACCTGCAACCTGATCGCTTCGCCGTTACGCGGACGAATCTCCAGCGCGAACGTCGGCGCATCGACCTCAACACCCGCCCAGTCGGCGGGTACGAACCGCTGCGCGTGCAACCCGGCAAGGGTATCGAACAGCGCCCCGGCCCCGGCCTCGTCGATTGGTTGGCCGTCGTCGCTGTGGTACATGCCGTCGGCGTCACGCCCGATCGTCCGGCCCCCGGAGGTCACCGACGCGATGCCCTCGAGTTCCAGGTCGATGACCCGTCTCTTGCGGAATTCGGCGGTCAGGGCGTCCATCGTGGCCGGCGCGACGCGGCAACGGCCGCTCTCGCCCTGCACGTCGACCAGCAGATGGTTGGCGTCGAACCGGATAATCCGCTCCGACCCGTCGGCCATGGTCAGCGTGATCGACTCGGGCAACAACTCCATCGTGTGCACTTCGAGCCATTCGACCGCTTCGAGCGGATGCAGCGCATCGAGGAGGTTGATTACCGCGGTGCGGTCGTAACCTTCCAGTTGCCATGGCCCGAGGTTGCCGTCGGCGGGCGTGCGTGACAACGCGTAGGTCGCGGGCGGATCGTTGCGTTGAATGGACAGCCCGGCAACCTGCTCGGGGGCGATGTCGATGACCGTGCGATCGCGGAAAGCGACCGGCGACTCGAACACCAGCGCCAGGTCGGCCGCATCGACGTGGTAAATGATCGGTTCGTCATTCCGCAGCACACGCAGCGATCCATCGTCAGCCCGGCCGATGTGCAGGACCTCGGGCACGGTCCGGCCGGTCACCTTCAGCCGCACCTCGGTGGTGAACGCCGCGTCCCCGCCGAAGGCTTGGGCTTCGGTCTGCGTCAGGGCCTTGAGCAGTTGCTCGACCCGGCTGGGCTCGACGTTGTATTTGGGGTTGCTGCCGGCGTCGCTGAATCGCCACTCGCCTTCATCCAGCACGAAGCTCAGCTTCGGGTGATCGTCGCCGCGGTCGTGGATGTCGATGGCCCGGACGTTGGCTGCACGCACCGGCGTCAACCGGGCATCGCGCAATTCATCGACACCCTGTGCCAGGTCTGCGATCTGCTTGGCGCCGAGTGTGAACACCGTCGGCACGTTGTTCCACATGGCGTAGACCTTGTCGCCGGAAAGATCGGTCGTATTGCCTATGCGCAGGCGGTAGCGCTCGCCCGGCGTGTTTGGGTCAGCCTGCCGCTGGCGCAATGTCAACGTGTAGCGCGGATCGTCCAGGCCGTAGGGCTTCAGGTCCGCCGGATGGTCGACGATGAATTCGCGGATCGAGGCATAGTTGACGACGTTGACCAGTCCCTCGGCGGCCTCGGTGTCGACCCGCCCGGTCGCGTCGCCTTCGAAGGCCCAGGCCCCATGGCGCTCGACCAGCGTGACCGATCCGTCCTTTTGATCGAGTTGAATGGCCTCGACCCTTCCGGGGTCGATGCGCGGCAGGCTGGTTTCGCGCCAGGTTGTGAGCTTCTTGCCCAGCAGCAATTCGTGCAGGCTGTCGTCCACCACGTAGACCGCATCATCGTCGTCGAGTCGCAGGTAAGCGCGACCCGCCGCGCCGGTCCGGCCCAGCCGGAGCTTGTGCCCGAGGGTCCGGCCGTCACGTTGGCCGGTGATGGTGATCGTGTGCGAGGGTTGGTCGAGGCCGTACTTGTTGGACCGGGCGTCAGTAACCAAGTTGGTGTAGCGCAACTCGGTGATGGCGTCGGCGAGGTCTTCGAGGTTGTGATCCTTGAGATCGAACGTTACCGGTTCGGTCTGTCGCCAGTCGCCGGTGCGGTTGGGGTCGCGTTCGGCGACGAGCGGCAGGGCGTCGGGCTGCTCGATCATGATCGACGCGATCCGGCCGGGCCTCAGCTTGCCGTCTTCGAGCAGGGGGCGGCCTGAGACGTCGCCGGTTGGCGTGGTCGTGGTATCCTCGGCGCGATCGAAGACCAGGTCGGTTTCGAACACGAGGACGTAACCGAGCAGGCCGATCGCCACGAGCACAACGATGAGCGTGGTTCGCATGTTCATGGGTTATTTCCTCCGGACCAGCCAGACGGCGGCGCCGGCGAGGAGGCAGGCCGCGGGCAGGCCGGCCATGACAATCCACCAGACCGCCCGCATCTGTCCCGGTGAGATCGAGTCGAAGCGTCGCACATCCTGTGTCCGCGCGCCGGTGGCGATGAGCTGGTCCAGGCCCGCCAGCCAGTAGACGCCATTGACAAACAGCTCGGCGTTGCCGGCGAACTGCACCCGCTCGATTGCCTGCAAACCTTCGGGTGTGATCGCCATCTCGGTTCGCAGGATGTACTGGTCCGTGGCGAAGTCCGAGTCGCCGATGACGATCAGTCGCTGATCGGGCGTCCGCCCGGCCAGAGCGACGGCCAGGGGACCGGCTTGTTCACCTTCGTTGCGATTGGGCATCTGACGCTGGTTGTCCCAGTCCTTTTCGGCCCACGTGTCGGCGTCGGTTTTCAGCAGGGCCGTCCAATCCGCGGCGTCGTTGCCGTCCGCCACGGCCAGCGGCAGGGCGAGTTGGATGTTGACCGTCTGCCCGGCCATGGCGCGGTTGATCGGATGGTCGGCTTCGAAGCGTGTGATCAGGTGCTGTCGCGAAGGAAAGCGATTGCCTTCCTTGTCAATGACGTCGGTGATGATGAGCTTGCCGGTGTCGGCGTCGAGGCCGAGCTCGGCCAGCGTCTGGGCCACGGGGTCGACCTGGCCGAAGCGGGCCATGGGGGAGATGCCGAGGAACATCATCGCCGGTTCGTCGGCTTCGATCGCTTCGTTGAGCGACTGGAGGATCGCGCCCGCGGCATTCTGTTGCGGCTGCATCGGATTGGTCGGCGGGGCCGGGAGGAAGACCCAGATGCGCTGCTGGCCTTCGGCGGGATCGGGCTTGGGACCGGCGGGCATGGGGCCCCATTGCGTCTGCCGACCGGTCGGGCTCCATTCCTCAACCTGGAAGTTCATGTTGGTCAGGCGTTCGGCGACGTGGCGGTGCGTGCCGCGCGGGCCGGTGGCGGGTCGGCCGGTGCCGTTGACGAACACGATCAGCGGCGGCTGCTCGAGCGTCAGCGAGATGATCGCGCCGGTCACCGCCTCCTCACCGCGGAACCGCTGCTCGGGCGCCGCCTGGCCTTCCTCCACGACCAGCGGGTCGGTATAGACGTTGGACAGGCGGATCGTGGTCAGGCGATCGCTGGTCATGACGACCACGCTGTTGGATTCCAGGACGTTGCTGCGGGCGGCGGCGTAGTCGGCGACGTCGATCGCATCGAGTTGCTGGGTCACCCGGTCGATGCGTTCGAGCAACCCCCGGAAGGTACGCAGACTGGCGGCGGCGAACTCCTTCGCCTCATCGCGGGCGGCGGGGGAGTCGGCGATGGCCTGCAGGCGCTCGATGCCCGGCGTGAGCAGGCCGACCTTGACGGCGTTGAGCGGCTGGCGGGCCAGGTCGGTCGCCTGTTCCACGTCCGGCAGGGCGTTGGTCATGAGCTGCTCGATCTCGCCGCGGCGCGATTCGAGTTCCAGCGTCGTGGTCATTTGTCCCAGCACACCGCCGGCGTCACGCAGGAACTGGATCTGTTCCGGGTCGAGCCGCGGAAAGCGGGTGGCGGCGCCGCTGAAACGACCGGCCTGTTCCTGGGCGAAGGTCGAGATCGGGTTGAACAGCGCCATCGCGTCGTCGATCGCCTGCCGGGCCGGGCTCAACTGGTCGGTGTAGTGCTCGCCCAGCGTCGCGGCGAAGTCGGTGTACGCCTCGGTATCGAGCGCCGGGTCGATGTGTTCAACCTCGACCTTGTCGCGGCCGCGGAGTTCGTATTCGTCGAGCAGGTCGCTGAACTGGGTCATCCGCCGCACGACCTCGCGGCTGGGGCTGGTGCTCTCGGCGAACAGCGTGACGACGGTGATCGGTTGATCGAGGTCGTTGAGGATCTGGCGGGTCTGCGGGCTGAGGGTGTAGGCCCGGGTGGCGGTCAGGTCGAACCGCATCAGCGCCGCCTTCTTCACCGCCAGCCAGTTGCTGACGACGACGATGACCAGCGTGGCCAGGATGAGCACGAGCGACGACAAGGCGTATTGCATGCGTCGGCCGCGCGTCGAAGTTGTATCGTTTTGCTTACCCATAAGGTTGGTTTTCACTTCCGAGGGCGGGGGTTAGCACCACTTGCGGCTCTGCAATGCGACGATCGCCAGCACGAGAAACAGCGCGATCCCGCTGGCGAAGTACACGAGGTTGCTGATGTCGATCAAACCTTTGGCGAAGTCCTCGTACTGGGCGTTGACGTTGACGAACATGACCGCCTGGGCCCAGCCGTCCGGCAGGAATCGCGGGATCGCCCACGCCGCCGTCGCCACGGTCAGGGCGAGGATGATGAAGAAGGTCATGACCCAGGCGATGATCTGGTTATGCGTCAGCGACGAGACGAACAGCCCGATGGCCAGATAGAACCCGCCGACGAACAGCAGCCCGACGTAGCCGGAAAGGATCGGGCCGTAGTCGGGATCGGACCAGATTTCGAGCAACACCAGGTACACCATCGTGGGCAGCAGGGCGATGAGAAAGAACCCCAGCGCCCCGAGCCACTTGCCGACGATGATCTGCCCGTCGGTCAAGGGGCTGGTCAGCAGGGATTCGATGGTGCCGCTGCGCAGTTCTTCGCTGAGCAGTCGCATGCTGATCGCCGGCAGGATCGCCACCAGCACGAACACGACGATGTTGAACAGGCTCTGCATCGACACCGGCTGTTCCGGCCGGAACACGGCGAGCATGAAAAACAACCCGGTCAACAGCACAAACGCCGTAATCACGAGGTACGCGATCGGCGAGAAGAAAAAGCTCGATAGCTCACGCCTGGCGATGGTCAGGGTTCGCATTACGCAGCCTCCACGTTGGCTTCGCTGGTGACCTGGATGAACAGTTCCTCGAGGCTGGCGATTTCGGGTCGAAGGTCGCGGCAGAGCCACGGCCTGTTCATGAACAACTCCGCCAGCGCCGGACGGATGTCGCCGGCCCCGGGCGCCGGGCGCACGCGGGCATGGGTCCAGCCTTCTCGCAGCGTCGTCTGCACCTCCTGCACACCCGGCAGGGCGGCGATCGCCTTGCGCACATCCTCCGCCCCGGCCTTGACCTCCGCGAGCACGGCCGTGTCCCGTCGCGCCTGGGCGGTCAGTTCCTCCGGCGTGCCCGAGGCGACGATGCGCCCCGACGCGATGATCACCACCTCCTGGCAGGTCTTCTCCACCTCCGGCAGGATGTGCGTGGACAGCAGGATGGTCTTCCGCCCGGCCAGGTCACGGATCAACTGGCGCACGGCCGTGATCTGTGCCGGGTCCAGCCCCACCGTCGGCTCGTCGAGAATCAACACCGGCGGATCGTGCAGCAACGCCATGGCCAGCCCCACACGCTGGCGATTGCCCTTGGAAAGCTGGCCGATGGGGCGATTGACGATGTGCTCCAACCCGCAACGATCGGTCAGTTCGCCGATGCGCCGGCGGCGCGCGGCGCGATCCAGTCCATGCACCTTGCCGAAGTAGTGCAGTTGTTCTCGGACGCGCATCTCCGGGTACAGCGGCGTGTTCTCGGGCAGATATCCGATCGATGCGCGGACGGCCAGGCTGTCGGTCAGGACATCGTGGCCGTTGATACTCGCGGTACCGGCCGAGGGGGGCATGTAGCCGGTGAGCATGCGGATGGCGGTGGTCTTGCCGGCGCCGTTGGGCCCGAGAAACCCGACGATGCGCCCGGCGGGCACATCGAGGTCGATGCGGTCGAGCGCAAGGATCGGTCCGTACCACTTGGTGAGTTGGCGAGCCTGGATCATGAGCGTTCCCTGCTGAGTCCGGAAGGGATGTACGTTGCACCGACGGGCGGATGCTGTCAAGGGGCAAGCCAATAATGTTGACAGGTGTGTAGTGCCGACCTAGGCTTATAATGCTACCAACCGGGAGTGTTCGGCACCGTACGGGGCCGGGGTCGAGGACAAGCAAAAGGCATGTCGCAAGCCAACGCCAACGCCGCGCAGACCAACGCCCAAACCATGCTCGTCCGCACCGTGGTGGACATGGGCCTGGCTACACAGGACGAGATCGAGGATTGCCTGGCGTTTCAAAAGGAACTGGCCGCCGACGACAACCAGCGCTCGCTGGCCGACCTTCTGGTCAGCAACGGGGTCATCACCGAACGCCAGATGCAGCGTGTTCGCGAGGAGGTCGATGACCAGCGCTCCGTGCAGCAGATTCCGGGGTACAAGATTCTCGAAAAGCTCGGCGCCGGGGCGATGGCCACGGTGTTCAAAGCCAACCAGATTTCGCTGGATCGCACCGTCGCGGTGAAGGTCCTGCCCAAGAAGTACATGACCGACCCGCAGTTCGTCGAGCGGTTTTACGCCGAGGGTCGGGCCGCGGCCAAGCTGAACCATCCGAACATCGTCCAGGCGATCGACGTCGGCAAGGCCGGCGACTTCCACTACTTCGTCATGGAGTTCGTCGAAGGCACGACGGTCTACGACCATCTCATGAGCGAAGGCCGTTACGCGGAAGCTGAAGCCCTGGACATTGTGATCCAGATCGCCGAGGCGTTGAACCACGCCCACGACAAGGGCTTCATGCACCGCGACGTCAAGCCCAAGAATATCATGCTCACCGCCTCCGACCGGGCCAAACTGGCCGACATGGGTCTGGCCCGCCAGGTAACCGATCGCCAGGCCGCCGAGGCCGAGGCCGGCAAGGCCTACGGCACGCCGTACTACATCAGCCCGGAGCAGATTCGCGGCGAGGTCGACGTTGATTTCCGGGCGGATATCTACGGCCTGGGCGCGACGTTCTACCACATGGTCACCGGCAAGGTCCCC